>NZ_JABUMQ010000112.1:0-30013 GCF_013336645.1 Myxococcus sp. CA039A
GCGCTGGGCGGGTGGCTCTTCACCCGCTTGGGGCCCGGGGTGCCGTACGGGACGGCGGCGGGAATGCTCGTGGTGGGGGCGTTGGTAGCGGCCAGCCTCGTGACTCAGGCGAGAATGGCAGGCGCGAGGGCCGGACAAAGGTCGTAAGATGGGGGCCATGGTGGTCAAACAGCCGCAGCCCGTGACGATTGCCTTCGACGTGATGGGGACGGACCATGGGCCAGCGGAGGTGGTGCGCGGAGCCGCGCAGCTCTCCCTGGACTCACCCCACATCCATGCGTTGCTGGTGGGGGACCGGACGCTCATCGACAACGCGCTCGCGGAGACGAAGCACAACGGCGAGCGCATCTCCGTCCAGCATGCGGCGGACTTCGTGGGCATGGACGAGAAACCCGGCGAGGCGCTGGCGCGCAAGCCCAACGCGTCGGTGGCGGTGGCCGCGCGGCTCGTCGCCGAGGGCGAGGCCCAGGCGCTGGTGTCCGCGGGCAACACGGGCGCGGGCGTGCTGGCGTGCGCGCGCCACTTCCAGCTCATCCCCGGCGTGCGCCGCGCGGCGCTGGCCACGGTGTATCCGACGCGCTCGGTGCGAGGCGCGAAGGAGGACCCTTTCTCCCTCATCCTCGACGTGGGGGCGACGGTGGAGGCCACGGCCGATGACCTGGTGACGTTCGCCGTCATGGGCTCGCAGTACGCGCGCATCATCTCCCGCAACGAGCGGCCCAAGGTGGCGCTGTTGTCCAACGGCGTCGAGCCGCAGAAGGGCCCGCCCCGGGTGGTGGAGGCGCACGCGCGGCTGTCGGAGATGAAGGACATCAACTTCATCGGCAACGTGGAGGGCATCGACATTCCCAAGGGCACCGCGGATGTCATCGTCACCGACGGCTTCACGGGCAACGTGTGCCTGAAGATGCTGGAGGGCGTGCACGAGACAGTCGTGGAGCTGGCCCAGTACGCCTACAAGGAGAGCCTGCGCTGGCGCGCGGGCCTGGCCATGCTGTCCAGCGGGATTCAGCGCATCAAGGACATCACCGACTGGAACCAGTACGGCGGTGCGCCCATCCTCGGGTTCGACCGCATCTTCATCAAGGCGCACGGGCGCTCGAAGGCGCGCGCCATCGCCAACGCGGGCAAGGTGGCCGCCAAGGTGGTGGCGAACAACCTGGGGAGCTCCATCCGGGAAGGTCTTCAGAAGTGAGTCTGCCGGACCGCATCGACCCGCGACCGCCGCGGCGCATCTACCGCTGGGATCTGGACAAGACGTACCTCCAGACGGACTTCGATTCGCTCAAGGACCTGCTGCGCACGGCCTTCCAGAAGGCGCACGAGAAGGTCGCCATCCCAGGCGCGAGCGCGCTCATCCGCGAGCTGTCGGAGAACGGCGACTCGCGGCTGTGCATCGTCTCCGGCAGCCCCAAGCAGATGCGCGCCGTGCTGGAGGAGAAGCTCAAGCTGGACGGCGTGCGCTGGGACGAGTTCGTCCTCAAGGACAACATCGGCAACCTCTTGCGCGGGCGCTTCCGCGCGCTGCGCGGGCAGGTGGGCTACAAGCTGCCGGCGATTCTGGAGAGCCGGGTGAAGGCGCCCGCGGAGGCCGAGGAGGTCCTCTTCGGTGACGACGCGGAGGCGGATGCGTTCATCTACTCGCTCTTCGCGGACCTGATTGCCGGCCGCGTGGACGAGCGCGTGTTGTCCCAGGTGCTGGAGGCGGGCGGCGTCTACCCGGACGACGCGGAGCGCGTGCGCGCGGCGTGGAAGCAGATTCCGGTGGCGGACCCGGTGCGGCGCATCTTCATCCACCTGGACAAGCTGACGCCGCCCGCGCACTTCACGGCGTACGGGCCTCGCGTCGTCCCCATCTTCAACTACTTCCAGGCCGCGCTGGTGCTGCTGGCGGACGGGCATCTGTCCGCGCCGCAGGTGCTGAAAATCGCGGTGGAGATGGTGCAGACGGCGGGGCACAACATCATCACCCTCTCCAACTCCTTCCAGGACCTGCTGCGCCGGGGCCTGCCGCTGCAGCAGGCGGCGGTGGCGCTGTCCCAGGCGCTGGAGGGGCCCAACAAGCTGCTCGCCGCGATGCGTCCGATGCCGGACATCCTCTCCGCGTTCAGCAAGCGGCTCGCGGCGCTGGGCACGCCGCCGCCCCCTCCGCCCGTGCAGGCGGTGGACTACGTCTCCCTCATCCACCACGCGCTCCCGCGAAACCACAAGGGCCGCACCAAGCCGTCTCCCTGAGCCCGCCAGGACAGGAACCGCGGCGCGCGCACCCCATGTGCGAGGGGTGCCCGAACTCAACGGGAGGGTGGCTGCCTGGTGTCCAGACGACCGACCAGGCGGGTGGGACGCGTCCGGGCCCGCCGGGGTGCTGCCCAGGCGGGCTGGTGCACGGTGCTTGGGCCGGTTCCAGAACGTTTCACGCGCTTCCAGTGTTGATACGGAACAGAGTCATCCGGGAGGGCGGGAGCCCGCCGCCGGCTGCCGGCCATGGGGTTGATACTCGTGGCGGACTCTTTTTCACCGCCTGGAGCGAGCCTGGAACAGGATGCCCTTCGACGCCTCCCCGAATGCACGGTCGAGCCCCTTGTTGCTGGAAAAGGGACGGGTGGGGTGGAAGCGCTCCACCTGTCCGGTGGACCCGCAGAAAGGGCGCTACTCCCTCCCAGGGTGGATGCGCTATAGACGGCTGCCCCTGAAGCGCCCCGTTTGGGGTGTCCATGGTGATGACGCGAGTTTTGACTGAAACGCCGCCTGCCGGCGGTCCGCTGCCACCTGCGCCCGATAAGACGCGCGCGAGGTTGCCTCATCCGAGGCGGCAGTGGGCTCCGAGCGCGGCGCTCAAGAGGTTTCCATGTCTTCCAATCTGGAGCTGACGACTGCCCCCTCGGAACAGGCGAGTGCCCCCGAGTCCGTGGCCGCCGAATCGGCCCTCCCCGAAGTTTCTTCCCACTCCGCTGTCTCCGCCGACGAAGCGCCCGAGCCCAGAAGCCAGATGAGCCCGCTCGAGGACGACGCCGACGACGAGTCCGATGACGACGACGAGGTCGACGCGCTCGACGGCGTCTTCGACGAGACGGGTCTGGCCGCCGCGGAGGTGCTCGCCGCCGCCGAGGCGCAGGACGCCGCCGAGGCCGCCGAGGACGAGGTGGAGCAGGTGCCCACCGTGCTCGAGCCGGAGCCCGAGCCGACTCCCTACGAGCGCGCGCTGCACGCCCCTCATGTCCGTTCCACGGGAGAGCCGGCGGAAATCGACCCGGACGAGCTGGACCCGGACGCCCTGAAGGTGGTTCTGCGGCTGCATCAGCACGGCCATCAGGCGTACCTGGTGGGCGGCTGCGTGCGCGATCTGCTGCTCGGCAAGAAGCCCAAGGACTTCGACGTCGCCACCAGTGCCCACCCGGGCGAGGTGCGCGCCATCTTCCGCAACTGCCGGCTCATCGGCCGTCGCTTCCGGCTGGCGCACGTCTACTTCAAGGGTGGGAAGATCATCGAGGTCTCCACCTTCCGGGCGAATCCGACGGAGCTGGAGGCCGCGGCGCCTTCCGCGCCGGAGGACGAGGGCGAGGCCGGGGGCGATGACCTGCTCATCACCCACGACAACGTCTTCGGCACCGCGCAGCAGGACGCGCGCCGCCGCGACTTCACCATCAACGGCCTGTTCTACGACGTGAGCGAGGGACGGGTCATCGACTACGTCCGCGGCCGTCGTGACTTGGACGAGCGGTTCATCCGCACCATCGGCGACCCGGAAGTGCGCATGCGCGAGGACCCGGTGCGAATCCTGCGCGCCGTGCGTTTCGCCGCGAAGCTGGACCTGGACATCGAGTCGCGCACGTACGCGGCCATGGAAGGCGCGGTGGAGGACCTGCCGCGCTGCGCTCCCGCGCGTCTGCTGGAGGAAACCTTCCGGCTCATCCGCGGCGGCGTGTCAGCACCGGCCCTGAAGCTGCTGGACGCGCTGGATGCGATGAAGTTCCTGCTGCCGCCGGTGAATGCGTACCTCAAGCAGCACGGCAAGGAAGGCGAGAAGACCTTCTACTCCTTCGCGCAGGCGCTGGACCGCCGGGTGGCCGCGGGTGAGCCGCTCGACGACGCCATCCTCCTGGCGGCGCTGCTGGTGCCCATCAGCCACTCGGGCCCGCCCGCCGAGCCGCAGGAGGGCGGTCGTCCTTCCGTGTCGCAGGTGGTGGAGGAGCTGCTCGCCGGCTTCGTCCAGTCGGCCCGGCTGCCCCGCCGCATCGCCGAGCGCTGCCGCATGCTGCTGCTCGCGCAGCGCACGCTGTCCGGCGAGCGCCGCCGCAAGAGCGCGGCCTTCCGGCGTCACCCTCTCTTCGGCGAGGCCCTCACCGTGTTCGAGATGACGGTGGAGGCGACCGGAGAGCACCGTGAGCAACTGGACGCGTGGAAGGCCGGCGAGGTGCCGCCTCCTCGCCCCGAGGCCTCCGACAGCGAGGGCTCCGAGCCCGGTGGCCAGCGCAAGCGTCGCCGCCGTCGTCGTCGTCGTCGTGCCGGGGGAGAGGGCTCCGCCTCAGCGGGTTCTTCATCCGGCTCCGGCGCCGGCGAGGCGTGAACCCGGCGCCCCCCGCGGAGGTCCCCCGGACGCGTGTCTACGGGGGACTGGTGCTGGGCGTGGTGGCCGTGTCCTGGGCCGCGCCGCTCATCCGCTTCGCGGAGGCGCCGTCCCTGGCCATCTCCGCGTGGCGCCTCACCTTCGCCTCGGTGCCGCTGCTGGCGCTCGCGCTGGTGCGGGGCCGCTCGGAGCTGACGTCCCTGTCCGCGCGGACCTGGGGCTGGCTGGTGTTGTCCGGCCTCGCGCTGGCGCTGCACTTCGCGACCTGGATTGCGTCGCTCCAGTACACCACCGTGGCCAGCTCGGTGGCGCTCGTCACCACGCAGCCGGTGTGGGTGACGCTGTTCGCGTGGCTCGCCCTGGGTGAGCGCGTGGGCCCTCGTGGTATCGCGGCGCTCGTCCTGTGTCTCGCGGGCAGTGTCCTCATCGGCGCGCGGGACTTCGCGGCCGGAGGCACGGCGCTCTGGGGTGACCTGCTCGCGGTGGCCGGCGCCGTCATGGCGGGCGTGTACTTCGTCGTGGGCCGTCGCGTGCGCGCGTCGATGTCGCTGGGCACGTACGTGGGCATCGTCTACTCGGTCGCGGCGGTGGCGCTGATGGTGGCGCACGGCTTCGTCGACTCGCCGCTGACGGGCTTCACGCCGAGCACCTGGATGGTGCTGGTGGGACTGGCCCTGGTGCCGCAGCTCATCGGCCACTCGCTGCTCAACGCCTCCGTGCGTCACCTCTCCGCGCCCTTCGTGGCGGTGGCCTCGCTCGGTGAGCCCGTGCTCTCCACGCTGTGGGCCGTGCCGCTCCTGGGTGAGAAGCCCGACTGGGTGCAGCTCGTCGGTGGAGGACTGGCGCTGGTGGGCGTATTGGTCATGTCCCGGGACGAGGCCGCGCGTCAGCCGCCGCCGCCCGACATGGTTCCCGCCGCGGACTGAGCGCGCTCAGCGCTTGGGTTTGTCCTTGTCCACGGGGCGCTCGGAGCGGTGCTCGTCGCCACCCGGGGCGTCGCTGCCCGCGATGTCCGCGGTGGTGATGGCCTTGCTGCCGAAGCGCTCCGCGATTCTATCCAGCGCCGCGTTCAGCTTGGCCGTCCGGGGTGGCGCGGCGGGGAAGAGGCCGAGCTGGGGCGGCACCTCGTCGAGCTGCACGCTCACCCCGGTGAGGCGGACGGGCTTGCCCTCGTGTGAGCGCTCCAGCAGCTCCAGCGCGGTGCGATAGAGCGTCTGCCCGTCGTCCGTCGCCTCGCGCAGCGTGGTGCGGCGGGTGAGGAGCGTGAAGTCCGAAAGCTTCAGCTTGAGCTGCACCACGCGGCCCTTCACGCCCGCGCGTCGCAGGCGCCGGGCCACGCGCAGCGCCTGGGCATGCACGTGGGGCTTGAGGGTCTCCACGCCCGCGAGGTCCTCCTCGAAGGTGTCTTCGGCGCCCACGCTCTTGGCCGCGCGGTCCGGCACCACCTCGCGCATGTCGATGCCCTGCGACAGCTCCCACAGGTGCCGACCGCTGGTGCCCAGCCGCGCCTCCAGCCACTCCGGGTCCTTCGTCGCCACGTCGCCGATGGTCTTCAGCCCCGAGCGCTGGAGGGCCTCCTCCGTCTTCGGCCCCACGCCCCACAGGCGCGACACCGGCAGGCCCGCGAGGACCGCCACCGTCTCCTCCGCGCGGACCTCCCGCTGGCCGTTGGGCTTGGCCAGGTCCGAGGCGATCTTCGCCACGAACTTCACCGTGGCGATGCCCGCGGACGACGGCAGCTTCAGCTCGTCCGCGATGTCCTTGCGGATGCGCCGCGCGATATCCGCGGGCGAGCCGAACAGGCCCACCGAGGCCGTGACGTCCAGGAAGGCTTCATCCAGGGACAAGGGCTCGATGAGCGGGGTGTAGCGCTCGAAGATGGAGAAGACCTGCTCGCTGGCCTCCGCGTACGCGGGGAAGCGTGGCTTGACGATGATGGCATGGGGCGCGGCCTTCACCGCGCGCGCCATGGGCATGGCGCTGCGCACACCGAAGGGTCTCACTTCATAGGACGCGGCGACGACCACTCCTCGCTGGGCATGCCCGCCAACGATGACAGGTTTGCCCTTCAGGGCTGGGTTGTCCCGCTGCTCCACGGACGCATAGAAAGCGTCCATGTCCACGTGGATGATGGCTCGCATCGCACCAACCACTCTAGCGGCTCTGTCTGACGTTGCAGGGGCTCCAATTGGGCTTGGGCGCTACCGGCGCTCGCTGTCCAGCAAGCGCATCTGCTCGGGCCCATAGCGTCCACCGGAGACAGCCCCGAGCGAGTCGAGCGCGGCGACGTCTTCGCTCGTCAGGGGCCGATTCAAGGCCCCCAGCGCGTCGTCGAGCTGTGCCACGTTCTTCACCCCGATGACTGGCACGAACCCGGGCTGTCGTGCGAGCACCCAGGCGATGGCGAGCTGTGCGGGCGACATCCGCCGCTCGTGCGCGAAGCGGTGGAGCGAACCCACCACGTCCTCGTTCTTCTCGCGATGCTCGCCACTGAAGCGGGGCAGATGGGCGCGGAAGTCACCGGCGCCGGTGGGCTTGCTCCCGGTCAACAGGCCTCGGGAGAGGACGCCGTAGAGCGTCGCGCTGATGCCGAGCTCCCGGAGGGTAGGGAAGATGGTCGACTCGGGACCCCGGCTCGCGAGGGAGTACTCGATTTGCAGGTCGGCGATGGGGTGGACGCGGTGCGCGCGGCGGAGGGTTTCGGCGCCGACCTCGGAGAGGCCGATATGGCGGACGTACCCCGCCTTCACCAGGTCCGAAATCGCGCCGATGGTCTCCTCGATGGGGACGTTCGGGTCCAGCCGTGCGGGGCGGTAGATGTCGATGACGTCGACGCCCAGGCGCTTCAGCGAATACGTGGCGAAGTTCTTCACGGCGGCGGGGCGTAGGTCCATGCCGAGCCAGCTCCCATCCGGGCCCCGGAGCGCGCCGAACTTCACGGAGAGCTGGACCCGCTCGCGGCGCCCGGCGATGGCGCGTCCCACGAGCAGCTCGTTGTGGCCCATGCCGTAGAAGTCGCCTGTGTCGAGCAGCGTGACGCCGCGCTCCGTGGCCGCGTGCACGGTGCGCAGGCTCTCATCGTCGTTGGTGGCGCCGTACATGCCGGACATGCCCATGCATCCCAGGCCGAGTGGGAAGACCTCGGGGCCCGTGGTGCCTGGTTTCACCGTGTGCCGCGTCTGCCTGGCTTCGTGCGTGCTCATCGCGTCTCCCTTTGTCGTGCCGACGTGACAAGAATTCGCGAATCGCCATCCTGAAATCCAATCAATAGGATGAATCCCGAACATGAACGCCATCTATGAGAAGTCGCTGGACCTCAACCTGCTGCGCGTCTTCGTCGTCGTGGCGGAGCTGGGCAGTGTCACGGCGGCGGCGGCGCGCCTCTATCTCACGCAGCCCGCGGTGAGCGCGGCGCTGAGGCGCCTGACGTCAGCGGTGGGCTCACCGCTGTTCGTCCGGGATGGGCGCGGGCTCGTTTTGAGCGCGCGGGGGCGGCGACTGCTGGCCTCCGCGAGGCCGCACCTGGAGGCCCTGGTGGAGGCCGCGCTGGCTCCCCTGGCGTTCGACCCACGGACGAGCGAGCGAACGGTGCGCCTTGGCCTCTCCGACGCGAGTGAGTCCTGGCTTCTGCCGCGCCTGCTCCAGGCGCTCGCGAGTGAGGCCCCTCACCTGAAGCTCGTCGTGCTTCCGGTGCAGTTCCGCACCGTGGGAGGGTTGCTGAGCGCGTCGGCGGTGGACCTGGCGGTGACGGTGGCGGATGAGCTGCCTTCGGGCATGCGGCGACTGGAGCTGTTCACCGAGCACTTCACGTGTCTGCACGACGCGCGTCGGCTTCGCCTCGGGAAGACGCTCACACTGGAGCGCTACCTGGCGCAGGAGCACGTCATCGTCTCGTACAACGGAGACCTGCGCGGCGTGGTGGAAGATGTGCTCGGCCACCAGCGGCGGGTGAGGGTGTCGATTCCCACGTTCCATGGCCTGGGCGCCCTCCTGGAGAACAGCACGCTCGTCGCGACCGTGCCGGGGATGGTCGCTCGGGACGTGGTGGCGCTGCGCCCGTTCCTTCGTCCGTTGAAGCCGCCCTTCACGTTGAGAGGCGCTCCCATGGAGTTGCTCTGGCGGAGCGCGTCCGAGGACGACGAGGCCATCCGCTTCGTCCGCGAGCAGGTTGTCAGCGTGGTGCGGAGCCTGCGGCGCGCGTCGTGAAGGGTTTCTGGTATGACTCCGCGGCGCCTCATGTCTCCCTATCGCCTGGTCATCTTCGACTTCGACGGCACCTTGGCGGACTCCCTGCCGTGGTTCCGCTCCGTCTTCAACGACATGGCCGACCGCTTCGGCTTCTCACGGCTGACGCCGACGGAGTTCGAGGCGATGCGAGGCATGTCCGGACGCGAAATCATGGCGCACACGAAGGTGCCCATGTGGCGGCTGCCCGCCATCGTCAGCTACATGCGCAAGCAGAAGCTGTCCGCCGCCTCCTCCACTCCCTTGTTCCCGGGCGTGCCGGAGCTGCTCGCGGAGCTGAAGCACGCCGGCGTGACGGTGGCCATCATCAGCTCGGACAGCGAGGTGTCGGTGCGCTCGGTGCTGGGCCCCGTCGTCGAATCGGTGACGCACTTCGACTGTGGCGCCGCCATCTTCGGAAAGGCCGCGAAGTTCCGACGCATGCTCAAGCGCGCCGGGGTGACGACGGCCGAGGCCCTGTCGGTGGGCGACGAGATTCGCGATATCGAGGCGGCGCGAGAGGCTCGCATCCCCGCCGCCGCCGTGGGATGGGGCTACACGCTGGCGGACGCACTGGCGCGCCATGCTCCCGCGCACCTGTTCCACTCCGTGGCGGAGCTGAAGGCGGCGCTGCTGCCCTGAGCACCCAGGCGCCTCGGTGTGACGCGCCTGGGCGTCCGTCGACCGGGGCCTCGGGCGCGAATGGGAGGCCCTGGAGCCCGACCCATTCGCGGTGATTCCGAGTGCCCGTCGTGTCAGCTGCGCTGCGCGTAGTACTCGACGATGAACGGCTCGTTCACGTCGACGGGAATCTCTTCCCGCTCCGGGGTGCGCACGAAGCGCAGGCCCTCTCCGTCACCGAGCACCTGCACGTACGGCGGCACGGAGCGCCCCTTCATCCGCTCGAAGGACTCGCGGACGATGAGCAGCTTCAGGTGGGCGGGGAGGTAGCGAATCTCGCTGCCCGGCTTGACGCGGAAGCTGGGGATGTCCGTCGCGGCGCCATTCACCTGGAAGTACCCGTGGCGGACGAACTGGCGCGCCTGGCGGATGCTCGTGGCCAGCCCCGCGCGCAACACCAGCGCGTCCAGGCGGCTCTCCAGCAACTGCAACAACACCGTGCCCGTGTTGCCCGGCGAGCGACGCGCTTCCATGAACGCGCGGCGGCACTGCTTCTCCAGCAGGCCGTAGTACAGCTTCAGCTTCTGCTTCTCCCTTAGCCGCCGGGAGAAGTCGCTGTTGCCCATGCGCGCCGTGGCGCCGTGCTGGCCGGGCGGATAGGGACGCCGCAGCACCGGGTCCTTGTCCGGGTCCTTCGCGGTGATTCGCGAGAGCGGAATCCCCAGTCGCCGGCACATCTTGCCCCTCGGTCCCAGATCACGTGCCACGTCTCGTCCCTCCGTATCCGGCTCGATGCTGTCGAGCTCAGTTGATTTTGATAATCAGTATCAATATCAAGATCAGTACCGTGAATACGGGCCTCGGGTCAAGCCCCACCGTGCGAGTTGGGAGTGAGGGGCGCTCACGGACGGTGTCGTCCGGGCATCGCGGGTGAGGGGGACCCCGGGGTCCGCGAGGCCCGGAAGCAGGTCCACGCGTGCGCGGGTGGAGGACGCGACGAGGCGCGACTTCGGGCGTCGGCGCGGGCTGTCGCGGGGCATCAGGTGATGGCTTGCGAGATGCCAGCCGGGTGCAAACCCAGCCATGGTGCGTCAACCGACCAGGGGCATGTGAGTTGCTGGGGCGTGGGGTCCGAGCTGACAGCTTTCAGCCGACTCGAAGGACGCGCGGGCTCCCGGTTCTTTCCCTTGCACGAAGTGAGTGGTCAAACGAGACACCCGCGGCTTCTCGGAGCCTGGGAGATGAGAGGCGACGCTGGCAAATTATGACGCCGGTGCGTTGCATTCTGCGCCGACGGTCTTGTGCTGTGAGTCGTTGAGGGAGGGCAGTAGAGTCCTCGTTCTCCTTTCATCGGAGTCTCCCCTCTATGACTGTCTTCAAGAATATTGCCTTTGCGTGTGCCGCCGTGTCTCTCGCCGCCTGTGGTGGTGGTGTTCCCGAGGGCACCGCTCCGCAGGAGACCTTGGACGAGCAGCAGGCCGCGCTGACGACCAGCTCCTTCGGGGGGTGTTCGTTCACCATCTCCTCGGCCGTGATTCCCGTGGAGCTTCCTCCTCGCTATGCCATCACCCTGACGCGCAATGCCTCGGGGACGTGTCCGTATCCCGCGGGCAGCGTGGAGTTGGGTCGCTCCTACAGCACGCCGCACATCGCCGTGCTGGGGACGGGCGTGGGGCTGGCGACGGCCTTCTCGACGAAGCATTCCCCGAGCGGTAGCGCCAACACGCAGTGCAGGGTCAGCCACATCGATCCGGCCACGCTCGCGAAGGTGCGGGACGATACCATCGTGGTGAACTTCGGCGCGGGCAATGTCCCTGTCTGCAACCTGGACAAGACCGATGCTGGCGCCACGCTGGTCGCCTACGGCACGAAGACGGGCCCGCTCCCGGGCGAGACGGGGAGCGGCAGCAACTACGTGGCCACGTATTACAACTACTTCACCAGCACCACGCCGCCTGTCTATTACGCCTACTGAGACGGCGCGCGGCCCGCGGAGTTACTCCTCCGCGGGCCGTCGGTTTCCTCTCAGCGGTCCGGTGTCCCGAGCACTCCGGCTCAGGGGCAGGTGCCGCTCTTGTCGAACACGGCCGTGAAGGAAGCGCCGTTGTTGTAGACCTGCGGCTTCTTCATCCGGTAGCCCTGCGCCGACTCGTTCCCAGGGAGCGTCGGGTACTGGGACATGGCGCCGTCCACGTAGACATGGGGCACGCAGCCGCTGGCGTTGTTGGCGGTGAACGCGAAGCGCGGTGGATTGTGTGTCGGGTCCGCGACGAGGTTCTCCACGTGCAGCCCCTGGCCCGGTAGGGCAGCCACTTCCGCCACCGCCCGCGCTTCCAACAGTCCATGCCGCATGCTCTGGCTGAAGTGGTAGGCTTCACGCGCCGTATCGACCTCAAGCCAGGAGATTGTCGATGAAGCCGAGCTTCATTGTCGGAGGACTGTGGGCCCTGTGCGTGCTGGTGGGCTGTGGTGGCGCGGAACAGGAGCCTTCCGAGCAGACGGTGTCGGAGCAGGCCGTGACGTGCCAGCAGGCCTGTCAGTCCGAGTACCTTGCCTGCATGCGGGAGAACGCCGGAAGCGGCCCGGGCAAGGCGCTGTGTGCCCAATCCCTCACGTGGTGTCGCGCGGCTTGTCCCCCGGCGCTCGGGGCCGAGGCGACGGTGTCCGAGAAGCCCGCTCACCTGCTGCCGCCATGCGCGTCGTATGAAAGCTTTATGTGCTCGGGGGCCTCCAGCGAGGTCGTCTGCTACCACGACAACGGGCAGTTGGGTGGCTGTACCTGCTCAGAAGAACTCATCTGGAGTTGCTACTGAGGGGCTCGCCTCTCTTCAGCCCGTGGGGCGGAGCACGCCACTGTCGTTGGCGTCCTCCTCCTCATGGAACCCGATGAAGCAGTTCGCGATGACCTGAAGCAGCTCGCGGTCCGCGAGAGGATGACAACGGGCGGCGAGCCAGCCGTCTTTCGTCCGGGCCACCCGGGCAAGAATCGGCTCGGGCGGGATGCGCCCGTGTCTCAAGCGCGTCATCGCGAAGGTGATGGGCGAGTAGCGCCGGGCCGGAGAGAAGCGGCGGGTCCTCTCGATGACAGTTCCCACGAGATGCGAGGCCCGGTGGGCGCGGCGCGCTCCGACTTTCTGTTTGGATTCGACTCCCACCCCTGGGAGTCCCCATGCGAACGTGTCGTGCAGCCGAGTCTGCCGTCGCCGGAGTCTTGCTCGTCGTCTCCACCTTGTTCCTGGGCTGCACGGGAGGGGAGGCTGACGAGCCCCCCGAGCCGCTCGACGGCGTTGTCCTGGCGCGACAGGGGCAGGGGTTGGTGGACGGCAGCAACATCACCGAGTACGCCGCATCGTGTCGCGCGGAGCTGGGGCGGCTGACGGACGCCACGTTCAACTGCCGGGACGGGACGCTGCTGCACACCACCAACACGCCCGACGGCATGACCTGTGACAAGCCGGTGTGGCTGGACCTTGGCGGCAAGTACTGCGTCGACAATGCACGCCTCTTGAAGCTCAAGACGAGCAACCCGAACACGGAGGCGCGAGTCATCTGCCGCCGCTACAAGGCGGGGCTGGATACGTCGGAGAGCTTTCAGGATGTCGCCATCGTCGTCGCCAACAAGACGTCGGGGGCGACATGCTACTTCCAGGCCTTGAGCGGCAGCGGCGCGGACCTCAATGGCAAGAATGTGCCCAATCCGATGGCGGACCCCGCTTCCGCGGATGCGGCGGAGCGCGCCGCCGCCACGGCGGCCAGGGCGTTCTACATCAGCCCTCAACGGCTCCGGGACAACTCCAGCCTGCACTGCTCCAAGTGCCATGACAGTGACCCCTGGATGCACTCGCCCTACATCGACCAGGTGGCGGCGACCGCGGATGGGTTGCCCGCGGGATTCAAGAAGGGGAAGTACAAGCTCGTCGAGGAGGCCTATCTCACGAACGCAGGGCGTGGGTGGCCCAAGCCGGAGACGGTCACCACCGCTCAAGTGAAGGACGGTGATGGGAATGTCGGCAATCAGGAGTGCACCACCTGTCACCGCATCGGCACCAAGAACACGTGCGCGGACTGGTTCCCCAGGTCCGTCGACAAGGCCGCCATCCCTGGACGCAACGCGGCGAACGGCGTGTGGCCGAAGAGCCACTGGATGCCGGAAGTGCTTCCCGCCACGAAGGCCGAGTTCCATACGCTCTATGACAACCACATCAAGGCGATCGAGTGCTGCTGCACCACGCCGTGGAAGCTGGGCTGCACCACCTTCACCGACCTGACGGACCTGACCAAGAAGCGTCAAGGAACAGGCGCGGTGGATTTCAAGCCCGGTGCGCAGAAGTGTGTGGATGGCACGACGGGGGTGGTGGCGCTCGGCGTCAGCATCGCTCCCATTGTTGTCGCGGCGCGAGGCTCCGGAGAGAACTCCTGCACCTCACCCCTCACGGCGCCGCTCTGTGCGAGCTTCACCATCGAGCGCACCGATTTGGAAGGCACCACCACCACGCTCACCGAAGGGCCCAACGGCGCCCCGTTGATGGCCTGCGCCAGTCATCCCCAGTCGCCCTATCCAGGGCCTCACGAGTCATTCCTCCCTCTGGAGCCAGGCGACCTGGTGACGCTCTCCACGCCGCAGCGGTATGCCTTCGCGGACAACCATGACCTGCTCGAGTTCGTGGGGTGGCAGGTTTCGGAAAACTGCCCCTGTGCGAATGGTGGCAGCACGACGTGTCAGTTCCGCACTCGCGGCAGCCGCCACTGGTACGGAACGGATCCCGAATTGCCAGAGGTGACGTACGAGGGCGACCCGGAGGGCTTTCATTGCCAGGCGCTCTACCAGCGCACGGAGGTCTGTCGAACTCCCGACGCGGGCGTGGATGCCGGCACGGACGCGGGCGTGGATGCCGGATACGACGGGGGCCCAGGTGACGCGGGTTGGGATGGCGGCGTGCTCGACGCGGGAATCGCTGACGCGAGTGTCGACGCGGGAGTGGCCGACGCGGGAATCACTGACGCGGGGGTGAAGCGCTGTGATGGCGGAGTGAGCGTCCGTGTTCCTGTCGGCGAGGGCGGCCCCACTCCCGTCGAGGACTGCGAGGTGACCGAGCAACCCGAGGAGCCCGAGGAGCCTTGAGCCAGGGCCTGTCTGAATGAGCCCACGGGCCGGTGCGCACGCCGCATGGCACCGGTCCGATGGTCCTTGGGGGGCCTCGTTGGACCTCGTCTGGAGTCCCCTACCGAGGGGACTGCGCCAGTCGCCCTGAACCGCGACGCCCTCCAGCGTCCCGTGATGCCTCACGGGGGCTGGAGGGTGTCACGTCCCATCAGTGCTGCCACTCCTTGCCCATGGGCAGCTCTCCGGCGCGCACGCCGGTCCTGCTCTGCGTGCTCGTGGTCTGCGTGCTCGAGAAGGTGACGGTGTAGAACCCGCCCGTCTCGGGCGTGCCCGCTCGAGGCGTGTAGACCGCGATGTCCGTCTTCCCATCGCCGTCGTAGTCGCCCGTGACGGGAACGTCGCTGACTCCTCCGAGGAACTTCACGTGGGACGTCCCGGTGGAGCTATGCAAGATGGTGAAGTAGCCGCCGCCGTCATTCGCGGGCCAGCGGGGCGTATAGAGCGCCCGGTCACTGGCGCCATCGCCGTCGTAGTCGCCAATGACAGGAATGTCTCCCACCTGTCCCATCGTGTCCCAATCCCAGAACCCTCCCGTTCCCTGTAGCACCCAGACAGAGAACCAGCCGCCCCAACCCGTACTGCTCTTGTACTTGTACAGGGCGAAGTCATCCCTGCCGTCTTCATCGAAGTCTCCGACGACGGGCACGTCGTCGGGTTCGCCAGCCTTGAAGAGGATGGGTTCGGGGTCTCCAGTCTGGCTCGAGATCCACTTGAACTGTCCATAGACGAGATTGGGAGGGGTCCCCTCGGGAGTCGGGAAGCGTTGGTACACGGCGATGTCAGTGATCCCATCGCCGTCGTAGTCCGCGGCAAGGGGGATGTCGCCAGGCCCGCCCAGGCCGAACCAGCTCCAGTGTTGTCCCTGGCTCCGCCACACCGAGAAGAACCCAGGCGTAGTGGCGCTCCAGGCAGGGGTGTAGACGGCGAAGTCCGTGAGGCCATCGCCATCATAGTCACCCGTGAGCGAGATGTCCCCGGGGAGCCCACCCGCGAGGCCCATCGGTCTTGGCAGGGAGCTGGTCTTCACCGTGAGCAGTCCCGTCTGGGGCATCGCGGGTGATTTCCAATACCAGGTGAAGTCCGACTTACCATCCCCATCGAAATCATCCTTCCGCTGATACATGGGCGTATCCGTGTAGACGTGTACTTCCCATGGACCAAAGGTGTCCTCCCATCCCCCTAGACTGGAGCTGTATGGAATGGGGCTGCGCTGCTCGAAGAGGCTGCGAGCGGGCAGCGTGCCATTCCATGTCTGCGGGTGAATGGTGGCGGTGATGGGGCTGGGCGTGGGATTGGCGACGATGACGACATGGTGTTGACCGATTTTGCGGTGCGTGCCTTCGAGTCCAGGAGTCAGCATCAAACCCCAAGCGCCGTCCGCGACCAGCGCGGGTTCCAGGATGCGAAGCTGAGAGGCGACCTTCTTGATGTCCCACCAGAGCTGGGAGTCCTGCTCGATGGCATCCGTCCCCCACCAGAAGATGCCACGCGCCCCATGGATGATGGAGGAGTAGGCCATGAAGCGAGTCTCGATGTAGTTGGGACGCCGTCCTGTCAGCGGGTTCTGCCAAGTGGAGCAGCACTCCCCTCCGCCCTGTCCCTGGAGCACCATCAGGATGGGGCCCTTGGCGACATAGGGCGACGCGGAGTCCTGATCATAGAGCACCTGCATGGCATCGAGGGTTTCTGCTGGACCCATGAGCGGGGCTTCCGGGAATGGCGGAGAGTAGCCTTCGAGCGTCACGTAGATGGGATACCTGTCGTGTCCCCACGCGTTCGCCCCGTCACTCCATTGCTCGTATGCGGCGGGGGAAAGGCCTGGCAGCAGGGGCCCCCCGGACGGAAAGCCACCCGCGTTGGGGGCGGCCACCTCCGTGTAATAGACCAGATGCGAGGGGTCCCTGGAATTGACGAACGCGCGGAAGCTCGTGGCCTCCGTCACGCTGGGAATGCGAGCACGCTGGCTCGTTGTCAGAACCAGGTTGACCCCTCCATCGGCAAACTGCGCGACCTGCCCTGAACCGACCTTGTTCCAGCCCATCTCGTCCTGGCTTTCGTAGCCGAGGAATGCAGGCTTGCCCTTCAGTGCCTGGATCTTGAGGTCCAGGTCGCTGCCGATATGGTGCTGGGCGTCCTTCTCTCGCACCCAGTGCAGTTCACTGAGTGCCCCTCCCCGATCGCTCCAATTCCAGGCGCTGCCCAGGGCATGGACCCCGTGCGACTCCATCTTGTCCAGGTCGGCGGGAGTCAGGTCATGGATGTCCACGATGACGGCATTGAATCCCGCGCGACCCAGTTCTCCGAGCCCGAGGTCAGTCTTGTCAAGGCTTGGGAGAAGATCCGCCAGACCCGCGTCCGCGTAATCTCGTTTGGGGTAGTCGTAGGTGCCAATCACAAAGAAGCGCTGGCCGTTTTGAATCCAGAAGGGCACTGGTGGTGGAGGCTCTGTCTCCGTGGGGTTGCAGATGGGCCGCGTGTCGCCGGGGAGGCAATTGGGGTCGGCGAAGGAGAGTTGGGGTACGACCAGGCCCAGGCCAGCGACACAGGTCGCCAGCACCAGTCTTCGTCGTCTTGAGGTTTCTCGAGGAGTGGGGGTCATGCGGCGTGTATACAATAGGACGATTGCCGGAAGGGCTTTCATTGTCAGGCGCTACCAGCGCACGGATGTCTGTCGAACCCCCGTCGAGGACCGCGCGGCGACCGATCAACCCGAGGAGCCCGAGGCACCTTGACCCGGGGTGGGTCTGAAGGCCCATACGGCTGGTGCGTTCGCTGCATGGCGCCCGTCCGATTGTCCTTGGGCCTCCATGGATTCCCATCCCAAGGGGTTGCTCTGGGCTGATGCGATTCGTGGGGCTACATTGCACGCCTCATGGATTCCGTCCCCTCCAAGCCCTTTGGTCGCTATTCGTTGGTATCAAGGCTTGGCAAGGGCGGCATGGCGGAAGCGTGGCGCGCGCGGCTGGTGGGGGAGGCGGGCGTGACGAAGCCCGTGCTCATCAAGAAGGTGCTGCCGGAGTACGCGCAGGATGAGCGCTTCATCCAGATGTTCATCAGCGAGGCTCGCATCTCCGCGTCGCTGTCCCACGGCAACATCGCCCAGGTCTTCGACTTCGGACGGACGGAGGGCGAGCACTTCCTGGCGATGGAACTGGTGGACGGGCCGCCGCTCCATCGCATCATCAAGCGCGCGCTCCAGCATGGCCTGAGTGCCGTGCCGGTGGCCCAGGCTGTCTTCATCGCGCTGGAGGTCTGTCGAGGGCTGCATTACGCGCACACTCGCGCGGACAGCCGGGGTGTTCCCCTGGGCATCGTCCATCGGGACGTCTCTCCGGAGAATGTCCTGGTCAGCTACGAGGGGCAGGTCAAGATCGTCGACTTCGGCATCGCCAAGGCGCGCGAACTGCGAGGGTTCAAGACCGAGCCCGGTGTGGTGAAGGGCAAGTACCTCTTCTTCTCGCCGGAGCAGGCGCGAGGCGAGGACGTCGACGCACGCACGGATGTGTGGGCGGCCGGTGTGGTGCTCTACCAGATGCTGTGCGGGCGTCTGCCGTTGCAGGGCCCCGAGTACGTGGTGATGCACCAGTTGCAGGAGGGGCGGTTCCCGTCACCGCGGACGCTGCGCCCGGAGCTGCCCGTGGAGCTGGATGCCATCGTCCAGAAGGCGCTGGCCGTGAAGAAGGAGGAGCGCTTCGAGTCCGCGCACGCCTTCGCCGAAGCGCTCTCCGGGTTTCTCTATGCAACGACGCCTCGGTTCTCGCCCATGTCGGTGGCGTGGCTCGTCCAGACGCTGTTCACCATGGAGTTGCGTGAAGAGGGACGCGAGCCCCAGGTGCCCACGCCCTTTCGGGAGGAGCTGGCTCGCGCCGCGGAGACTCGCACTGTCGCCACGATGAACGAGGTTCCCGTGGTGACGCAGGTCTCCACCCACCGGTGGACCTCGTATCGACAAGGCCTGGGCGCGGGGCTTGGAGCCGCGCTCCTGTTCTCGGCGGCGCTGGGTGTGGTGACGTGGACGCTGAGCGGGAAGTCGAGCCCCGAGGTGTCGGCCCCCGCCCCGAAAGCGGAGCAGGCTTCCACGGCCCCATCGTCGCCCACGACAGGGGCCCCGGTGCCTTCCGACGAGCCGGCGGAGGTCCAGGTTCCGGCAGTCCCGTTGTCTCCCGAGAAGACCCCCGAGGTCGCAAGTCCGAAGTCTCTGCCCGAGAGGGACGCGGGCACAGCGGCCGTCGCACCCGCTCGCGAGGACAAGTCCCCGACTGTCGCATTCGCCATCCCCGTTGATGCTCCGAAGCCAGGGAGCGCGCCATCCGCTCCGCGTCCTCCTCCTGTCGTGTCCGCCGCGGGCGTCAAGGCGCTGTCGCCCGAAGACGAGTTCGCCGCGCTGATGAAGGCAGGGCGGTCCGCGGAGCAGGCAGGTCGTACCAAGGCCGCGATGGTCAGCTATCGCAAAGCCCTCGTGCTCAAAGACGGCTCGCATGAAGCCCGGAAGGAGCTGGGGCTCCTGCTGGTGAGCGGCTTCGAGTCGGAGAAGTCCTTGCGAGAGGGCGTGGTCCTGCTCCAGCACGTCGTTCGCGCGGATGGGGGCGATGCTCGCGCCTGGTTGTCGCTGGGGATGGCCTACCAGTCCCTGGGAGACAGCAACCAGGCGGCGGAGGCCTTCAAGAAGTACCTCCTGCTGGTGCCCACGGGCGGCGCATCCAATGCGGCTCGGGCGATGCTCAAGTCCCTGGGGAAGTGAGCAGCCCCTTCAGCTCGCCGGACTCTCGTCCTCGCGCTCGCCGCGAGGCAGGGGCAAGCCCAGCCGCTCCAGCTCCGCGCGCAGCTCCGGGGGCAGGGGACTCGTTACATGCATCGGCTTCTTCGTCTCCGGATGCGCCAACCCGAGCGCCCGTGCATGCAGGAAGAAGCGCCCCAGCCCTGGCGCCTCGCGCCCGCCGTAGAGCGTGTCGCCGACGATGGGCGCGCCAATGCCCGCCATGTGCGCGCGCACCTGATGCAACACGCCCGTGAGGATGCGCACCTCCACCAGGCTGTACTCGCCCACGCGCGCCAGCACGCGGAAGCGCGACACCGCCTCGCGCGCGTCCTCGGCACCGTGTGGCGCGGGCTCCACCCGGTCCGGGTGACGCGGGTGATGGCGCAGCGGCAGCTCGATGTCGCCCTCGTCCACCAGGGGCCCCGTCACCAGCGCGAGGTAGCGCTTGTCCACCGCGCGCTCACCGAAGGCCGCGCGGACAGCATCCCACGCGGTGCGCGAGCGCGCGGCCACCACCACGCCCGACGTCTCCACGTCCAACCGGTGGCACAGCCCGCCTTCGCGCGGGTCCACCGACGCCTGCGCGCACTCGGGGTAGCGCGCCACCAGCGCGTTGGCCACCGTGCCCGTCTCTCCCGACTGGAGCGGATGCGAGGGCCGGCCCGCGGGCTTGTCCACGAACACCAGCGCGGCGTCCTCGTGCAGCACGACGAGGGGGAACTCCTCGTCGGGCACCGCCTCGCGCGTCTCCTCCTCCACCACCACGGAGATCTGCTGCCCGGCCGTGAGCGTGAGGCCCTTCTTCGCCGCCCGGTGGTTCACCTTCACCGCGCCCGCATCGAAGAGTCGCTTGAGGCGCGCGCGCGACAGGCCCAGCGCCTCGCCCACGAAGAGGTCCACCCGCTGGCCCGCCTTGTCGGCGTCCACGGTGAAGGTGTGCAGCTTGGAGGGATTCACTCGGAAAGAGCCTCGTAGACTTCCTCGGCCGTCTGGAACCGGTCGTCCGGCTCCTTGCGGATGAGGCGGTGGGCCACGCGTGCGAACTGCGGGTCCCCATGAAGGTTCAGCGCCAGCACCGGCGGAGGCTCCGTCTCCAGCACCTGCCGCCACAGCTCGTGCGGCGTCTTCGCATCGAAGGGGGGCCGCCCGCTGAGCAGCTCATAGAGGATGACGCCCAGACTGTACAGGTCCGAGCGTCCATCCAACGGCTCCCCGAGAATCTGCTCGGGCGCCATGTAGCGGTACGTGCCCACCAGCTTGCCCGCCTCGGTAATCGCCACGTCGTCCGCGAGGAACTTGGCCAGCCCGAAGTCCATCAGCCGCACCTGCCGGTCCTCGTCCACCATGACGTTGGACGGCTTCAAGTCCCGGTGCACCAGCCCGTGCCCGTGGATGTAGGCCAGCGCCTCGCACAGCTGGAGCATGGTGTCCTTCAGCCGCCCCATGCGCTCGGGACGGTTGAGGTCCTCCTCGCGCGGCGCCCGGCCGTCGTCCACCGGCTTGCGAGCCGCGGGCGGAGGCATGTCGAAGCCCTCCATCGAGTCGTCCGAGCCCGAGCCGGAGCCCAGCTCGTCCTCGCCTTCCGCCGCGCCGTAGGCGTCCAGGTCCTCGCTGGGAGGCTCCTCGTTGAAGGCGTCCATGCTGAACAGCCCCTCCGCCGCGGGGCGGGCGTCACCCGCCGCGTCCGCGTTGGAGATGCTGTCGCTGCCAGGGCCGAAGTCCTCGTCCGCGGTGCGCCGCACCGTCAACAGGCCGCGCGGCGTGGTGCCGCTGATGGGCGACAGCAGGTCGTCCCCTCGGATGTCCAGGTAGTGGCGCAGCGTGAGCCCTTCAATCAGCTCCATGGCCAGGTAGGGCCAGCCCTGATGGACCCCCGCCTCGAAGACCTTCACCACGTTGGGATGGGACAGGTCCGCCAGCGTCTCGAATTCACGCGCGAGTCGTCGCGCCGCCCGTTCGTCCAGCGCGGGGCCGGCCGACAGCAGCTTGAGCGCGACTTCGTCGTTGCTGCGGCGGTCCAGGGCCCGGTACACGGTGCCGGCCCCGCCGCTGCCGAGCGTCTCCAGGACGCGGTAGGGACCGATGACCTTCGGGGGCATGCGTGCGCGGATCCTACGGACGGCGTCGCGTCACGGTCAAACTTGATGATGCCTGGTTGCACGGTCCTGGGCAGAACACTCGGGTAGGCATTTCACTTTTCCAGGGAAACCTGGGAGAACCCTTCATCAAATGCAAGTCGGGAAGTATCAACTCGTCCGGAAGCTTGCCTCGGGGGGCATGGCGGAGGTCTTCCTCGCCAAGGCCGCGGGCCCCATGGGCTTCGAGAAGACGCTCGTCCTGAAGCGGATCCTCCCGCACCTGGCGGAGGACCCGGCGTTCGTGGAGATGTTCCTGGGGGAGGCGCGGCTGGCCGCGCAGTTGGAGCACCCGAACATCGTCCAGATTTTCGACTTCGGCGAGGCGGACGGCAGCTACTTCCTGGCGATGGAGTTCATCGACGGGCCCACGCTGCGGCGGCTGGTGAAGCGCGCGGCGGAGCAGCCCCTGCCGCCGATGATGTGCGCGAAGCTGGTGTCGCTCGCGGCGGAGGGCCTGTCCTTCGCGCACGACTTCTGTGATCCGGCGACTGGAGAGCCCCTGGGGCTCATCCACCGCGACGTGAGTCCGGACAACATCCTGGTGTCGCGGCAGGGCGCGGTGAAGGTGGTGGACTTCGGCGTGGCGAAGGTGGCGGGGCAGGGGCACCGCACGCAGACGGGCGTGGTGAAGGGGAAGGTGGCGTACATGCCACCGGAGCAGCTCCGGACGAAGCCGCTGGACCGGCGGGTGGACGTGTACGCGCTGGGCGTGGTGCTGTACGAGCTCCTGACGGGCAAGCGTCCCTTCGACGCGACGACCGAGGCGAGCACGATGCAGGCCATCCTGTTCGAGCCGTTCATCCCCGTGGTGGAGCGCCGGCCGGATGTGCCGGTGGCGCTGCAGAAGATTCTGGACCTGGCGCTCGCGAAGGAGCGGGACACCCGCTACGCGGACTGCCGCGCGCTCCAGGCGGACCTGGAGCGCTACCTGCTGTCGTCGGGTGAGTCCGTGGGGGCGTACCAGCTCGCGCAGTTCGTGGCGAAGCTGGTGGCGGAGGGTATGTCGGGGCCGGTGGTGGCCTCGCCCGCGGCGATGGGAGGTGCGACGCCCGCGAAGCCCGGGAGCACGCCGAAGTCCATGGCGGCGCCTCCAGAGGCGAAGGGGCCTCCGCCTCCGCCCGTGGACTCGACGTCTCCCACGACGCCCATGCCGCTGTCGGTGCGGGGGATGATTGCGGAGGGACGTCCGCAGCCCGTCTCGAATGAGGGCGGCAAGGGCTCGGATGCTCCGGACCGTGCTGCGAAGGTGGCGGGGGCGCGACGCAAGCCGGCCTCCCGTCCGATGCTGCCGGCGCAGGGTGGGGTGGCCTCCGAGGCTCGAAGCGCGGGTGAGGGCTGGAACGCTTCGGGCATCGCCGCGGTGACAGCGCCCGCGGGGCCGTCGGGGGAGTCCGAGCGGGATGCGGAGGAGCGCGTCCCGACGAATGGTGGCGGGGCGGACGAGGACGCCATCTCCACGGGCGCGCAGGTGCGTGCCCCCAAGGCGAGCAAGGCCTCGACGGGACTCCTCGCCGTGCTCGTGGGTGGAGCGGTGCTCGTGCTCGGCGGCGTGGCGGTGGTGGCCACTCGGGGCGAGCAACCCATTGTCGTGGTGCCTCCTCCTCTTCCCTTGGGGAAGAGGCCGGAGGCGAAGCGTCCGTCGACGGTGGAGTCGCCCAAGCCTTCCACCGCGCAGGATCGGGTCGCGGGCGGGGATGCCCCGGCGGCGGGACAGGAGCCGCCCAAGCCTTCCACCGCGCAGGAGCGGGTCGCGGGCGGGGATGCCCCGGCGGCGGGACGGGCGCCGCAAGTGGCGGTGATGAAGGCGGAGCCTCCGCCCACCGCGCCGGTACCGTCACCGAAGGGGGTGACCGCGACGCCCGTGGAGAAAGCGCCGCCGGCTGTCGTGTCCGCTGCTGGCGGCACTTCCGCCGCGCCAGTACCCGTGTTGCCCGAGGTGAAACCTGTCGCGAAGGCCGCGCCGCCACCGCGCCCGCGCGCGAAGGTGGTGGCCACGGGCATGTTGGAGTTCCGCATCCGCCCCTATGCGAAGGTGGTGCTGAATGGGAAGGACCTGGGGCAGACGCCGATAGACCCCATCGCGGCGCCCGAAGGCAAGAACACCATCAAGCTCATCAATCATGAACTGGGCAAGGAAGTGACGCAGACGTTCGTGGTGAAGGCGGGGCAGAACAACACCTTCAAGTACAACTTCCACGCGGACTAGACGCATCTTGACCGTGAGGTGGGCGGGGCCTGACGCACTGCTCTTCCCGTGTCCCCGCCTGTGCCGGCGATGTCACCCGGCGGGGGTGGGGGCCCTGGAAAGTGGCCTGGGGCGGATGCGCATTGTCGGAATGAAATTGTAGGCTTTGCGCCCATGCACCTTGCAGAGAAATGGCTTTACGGGCTGGTTGGCGGCAGCGGGGCTTTGCTGCTCGTGTTCTTCATCCGCGCGATTGAGCTTGAAAGTCGCGGCGTCAGTGGCGGCCCGGATTTGGAGCTGTTGGCCTTCCCCGCCGCCTCGATGATTCCCGCCTCCGGGCTGCTCTGGCTGTTCTTCGGGCACAAGCTGGAGAATCACAAGCTGTGGATCATCGTGTCCACGCCGCTCCTGTTCGTGCTCACGGTGGTGGCCGCGGGCGTTCTCGTGCCTGTCTCCTACTGACCAGGCCGAGCCGAGCGCCCGGGCTCATTCACAACCCGGGGCGCACTCAAGGCCATGCGGGCCAGTGGAGGATGCGGCCACTGGTGCCCACGACCCAGAGGTCGTCAGGGCCGGTGCCCGTGATGTCATTGAGGCGGATGCCTCCCGTGGAGTGGACCTGCTGCCAGGTCTGCCCATTGTAACGGTAGACGTGTCCGCTCTTGCAGGTCGCATAGGCGGACCCCGCGCCAAAGGCAATGACCGAGGTCAGGTCGTGCGTGGTGGGAAAGGACAGCCGGGTCCACTGACCCAGGTGCCACCGCAGGACGGTGCCTGTGTCTCCCACCGCGAAGGCCAGCCTGGCGTTCGCCACCCAGACACCCCGGAGCGTGTCGAGGTCGGGTGCGACGTCCTCGACGGCCTCGGTATCCCACTCGCCGGAACTTCGGTTGTAGCGATAGATACGCGCGTCCGTCGCGGGGCCTCCCACGATGAAGACGGTGTCCGCCGTCGCTCCATGCACGTCGTAGACATAGTGAAAGTTGTTGTTGATGGGGTTGTAGGTCGGTGTTCCGGTGCCGTTCCAGGTGAAGGCCGCGCCCTCGTCCGAGGCCAGGCTGTCGGTCGCTCCATAGAGCGTGAGCACGTTGTTGTTCCGCACTCCCACCATGCCGTGGACCCACAGGTTGTCGTTCTGGACCTGGACGCAATTCGACGCCGAGGAGTCCTGGCGGGCCTTCCTCCCGTCGACGGAGCCGAGCCACGCGCGACCGGTGGTCGGGTCCGCCCAGACGCCGGTCCACGCGGCGTCCGTCATGCCGCAGCCAAAGTCCGAGAGGACCGTGAACGTCACCTGCCCGGGGGTCAGCCTTGCTCGAAAGTTCTCGTCGCCGGCCACCCAGACTCCGCCGCGAGTCCAGGAGGAGGCGGAGAGCCATGTCTGACTGGTGGAGGCCACCGTCTGCCCGGCCCAGGTGGGAGTGAGTCCTCCCGGGCACTGGGTCGGGCCTTCCTTTTGACCGTCGCAGTCGTTGTCCAGGTCGTCACACAGCTCCGGCGCGCCAGGATGGGTGATGGGGTTCCCATCGTTGCAGTCGCCGGTGTTGCTGACGTAGTCGCCAGCGGGGTGCACGCAGGAGCGGATGGCTCCGGAGGTCTGGCCAGAGCCGTCGCCATCCTCGTCCAGGTACCAGGCCGGGACGGACTGCGTGGCCCCGCAGACGAGAGTGGTGCCACTTGTGTCGCATTGGAGTTGTCCCGTGCACTGCGTCGCAGAATCCGTGCACGTCGAGCCGAGCCCGGGGAAGCCCTCGTCGAGGATTGCATCGCAGTCGTTGTCGACTCCGTCGCAGCGTTCCAGCGCGCCCGGGTAGATGCTGGCGTTCGTGTCATCACAGTCATCCGGGGGGGCGGTGACGTAGCCGGCTGGCACCGCGTCACAGAAGGTCGTCGGGGTGACTCCCTTCTGCCCATGTCCATCTCGGTCCTGGTCCAGGTAGGCCAACCGCGCGGAGGGACTGTCGCAGTAGAGGAGCTGGTCCGTCACGTCGCAGCGGTAGACACCCTGGCACCCCGCGCTGAGCGTGCACTGACCTCCCAGGTTGAAGTGCGCCTCATCGTTGATTCCGTCGCAGTTGTCGTCCTGCGCGTTGCACCGCTCCGCCGCGCTGGGGTTGATGTCACTCTGGTCATCCTGGCAATCCGTTCCGCCGTTGACGCGACTGACATAGCCATCCCGATCCGCGTCCTGGGCCTCGATGCGGAGCGTGGCGGGGACCCCCCTGTTGTTGGCCACCGTGACACTCGCGAGGTTGATCCCCACCGCGACTCCCTCGCAGCTCTGCTCGAAGGCTCTTGCCTCCACTTCCACGGTGGGTCCCCAACCTTTGGGTGGAGAGACGACGACTCGAAGATTGAAGCCGGGCCCCGCGCCGATCAGGGCGTCCCTGAAGGTTTGTGAGACTTCCTTCCCGCTGCCCGCGTCCCGGGCACGGACGAGCACGCAGCGAGGGCTGAATTCCACGAGGGCTACCGTGAGGTGGATGCTTCGACATGCGGTGCCACCGCCGAGCACCGCATTGGCCGGTTGACCGTCGAAAGCGGTCTCGAGGTCAAGATGGCCGTCGCAGTCCGGATACAGCTCATCCATGTCTGGCACGGTGCAGGCCGTGGCGAACAGCAGGCACAAGAGGGCAGGGCGCATCATGGATGCACCTCCTCGTTCTCGGGCTCGGAGCCGGTGAAGTAGGTGATGACCGCCCCCGCGACCGAGGTGACCGCGACGCCGAGCAGGACATTCGCGGCGAGTGCCTGTCCCCGGGCCGAGTCCAGGTGCCCTTGCTGTGCGTCGACCTGCGTGGCCTCGCGGGCATTCTGGATGTTCCCCCGGGAGCGAAGTCCGAAGTAGCTCCCGACTCCGCCCGCCGCGAGCCCGGCCCCCGCGAGGACCATCGAGATGGGACGGAGCCTGGACAGCTGTCCGCTCGGAGGCGCCATTCGCAACTCCGCGGCCTCCTCCTCCGGGTGGACTGGAACCAGCGCGACCTCGGGGACTTCCTGGATGGGACGCTCCAGGTTGTCCGGGTGGGGGACCTTCGGCTCCGGCATGGCGGTGGCACCGGTGCTGCCCGCGTTCGTGGGCGCATTCCGCGCAAGGTCCCGCGACACCTCCCGGCGCACGTTCTCGAAGTCCCGTTGCACCTTGGGGGACACCTTCACGGGAAGCGACGCCAGGGGACGCAGCGTCAATCCCTGCCGGAAGGCGACGAGGGACTTCTGTCGCTGGCCGAGGTCCGCCAGCACCAGGCCTTCGTAGAGCAACGCGTCGGCTCGCTCATCCTCGGTCCTCGCCAGGGCCTTGGCATCCGCGAGCGCGAGCAATGCCTGTTCGTACTCCAGTTCCTCGTACAGTCGTGCCGCGTCGCGCAGGCGCTCCCGAAAGGCATCAGGCGCTGTCTCAATCCGCGTCGCCCGTGAGACGACCGGCTGCGCCGAGGCCGCTCCCGCGAGGGCCAGGGTGAGGCTCATCAATGGTGGGAGGACCCTGATGAATCTCTGGAATGCGGACTTATCCATGCATGGCCACGCTAGCATGACTTCCGGCGAGAGGGCCGGGTCGACGCAAGGCCTTACGAAGGCCGCGGGCGGGGTATTGCATTCGCGTCTGTCGATGTGCGCGGGTGCTCCGCGAGAAGCCCTGTCGCCAGGGCAATCATTCGGGTTCGCAGTGACGCGGGCTCCACCACCTCGAAGCCACCGCCCACCTAAGCCACTCGAAGGACGCATCGCCCTGGTCGCGGGAGCCACGCGGGGCGCGGGCAGGGGCATCGCGACCCGGCTCGGCGAGGCCGGCGCCACCGTGTACTGCACGGGCCGCGGCGTACGCGGCCGTCCCGCCTCTGGCTCCAAGCGCCCGGAGGTCCTCGAGGAGACCGCGGAGCAGGTCACCGCGCTGGGGGGCCACGGCATCGCCGTCCGGTGCGACCACACCGTCACGGAGGAGGTCGCCGCCCTCTGCGCGCGCATCCAGAAGGAGCAGGGGCGGCTCGACATCCTGGTGAATGACATCTGGGGCTGCGACGCCATCTCCGAGCTCGGCGTGCCCTTCTGGAAGCAGTCTCCCGAGCACGCGCGCACCGTGTTGGAGCGCGCCGTGCTCACCCACATCCTCACCAGCCGCCACGCCGTTCCGCTCATGCTTGGGCAGGAGCGGGGCCTCGTCGTCGAAATCACCGACGGAGACCATTTCGGCTACCGCGGCAGCGTCATCTACGACGTCGCGAAGATGAGCGTCATCCGGCTCGCGTTCGCCATGTCGCGAGACTTGCGTCGCACCCGCGTCACCGCGCTCGCCGTGACGCCCGGCTTCCTGCGCTCCGAGGAGATGCTGGAGGGCTTCGGCGTCACCGAGGCGAACTGGCGCGATGGCGCGAAAGTGGAGCCGGACTTCATCGCCTCCGAGTCACCGTCCTACGTCGGCCGCGCCGTCGCCGCGCTCACCCAGGATGCCGAGCACGCCCTGGGGTCGGAAGCCGACCAGTCCCAGGATGTTCATGAAGATCCGCGGTCCCACCGCGCAGTCTCCTGTCGCGGTGCCCTGGCTCGCCAGTATCCCGTTGGTGGAGCCGAACCAGGCGACCATTGCAGAGTGCGCTCTGGCTCGCGACAGGCTCCGTCTCTCAGGGCCTGAACGTGGCGTGCTGCTTCAGCCACTGGGAGGCCCGCTCTGCGTCCGCCTTTCGGTCCACGCCGCTCCAGTAGTCGCGGGCCTGGGTGGCCAGCTCGATGGCGCGCGCCCTGTCTCCGTGGGAGTCCCAGATCGCGCGTGCCAGCGGGAATTGAACCCGCGCCCTCTCGTTGATCAAGGTCAGCTTCAGGGCGCCCTCGAGGAACGGCACGGCCTCGGCGGGCTTGCCCTCGGCCAGAGAGAGCCGGCCCATCCCCAGCAGGGGCCACAGGCGCCCCAGATCGTCCGGCGCCAGTACCTTGTCCTGAAAGGCCATGGCGCGCGTGAACTTCTCCCGCGCCTCCGCGTGGCGACCCAGCTCCACCAGCGCCTCGCCTTGGTCAGTGAGCGCCCAGGCGACGAGCGGGCTCTCGGGGCCCAGCAGCTTCAGGTTCAGCTCCAGCGCGCGCGCGTAGGCCTCGAGCGCCTCCTCGGCCCTCCCCATGTCGCGGAGCACGTGGCCTCGCGCGCCGATCGAGTCGGCCACGGACGGATGCTCGGAGCCCAGCACCTTCTGCTTCAGCGCCAGGGCGCGCGCCTGGGCCTCGAGCGCCTCCTCGAACCGGCCCATCTCCTGGAGCGTGGTGCCGAGGTCTCTGAGGGACTCGGCCACCCGTGGGTGCTCCGGGCCCAACACCTTCTTCCGCAGCTCCAGCGAGAGGGTATGGGCCTCGAGCGCCTCGTCCACCCGGCCCATGCTCTGGAACAGCAGGCCCAGGTTGTGGAGCGTGGAGGCCACCTCCCAGTGCTCGGGGCCCCACACCTTCTTCCTCAGCGCCAGGGCGTGCTCGAACGCCTGCCGTGCCTGCTCGTGCTTGCCAACGGCCATGAGGATGGTGCCCTCGCTGTTGGAGGCAAAGGCGCGGATGCGGTCATCGTCCGCCAGCTCCACCATGCTCTGCGCCATGGGCACCATCTGCAGCGCGTCGTGCGGCCGCCTCAGGCGGTTGCCCGTCACCCAGACCAGGGAGTTCGAGGCCTGGGCCAGCGTGTAGCTGTCCCTGCCACGGGCCGCCACCTCCATGGACTCGCGCAGGCCCTCCACGGTGGCTCGGTAGTCGCCTGCCCCTTCTCTCATCCATGCCACGAGGTAGAGGGTCTGAGCCTCCAGCGGAGCGTGGCCTGCCGCCTTCACCTGGGGGAGCAGGGAGTCCGCCAGCGCGAGCCCCTCCTGGACGCGGTGGGTATCCAGCAGCACCCGCAAGGAGTCGACCTGCTGCTGGAGCGCCTCCACCTTCCCGCGCACCACCGGGTCCTCGGGCGGCGGCACCGCGGCGGTGAGCGCCTTGGCGTCCTCGCAGTACTCCAGCGGCGGCAGGGCCTGCACCGCCTCCACCGCCTTGCTCACCAGGGGTGTGTCTGGACTCTGGGACAACAGTTCGGTGAGCGCGCGCAGCTGGCCGCGTCTGCGCTCCAGGCAGGCCTCCTCCAGCACCAGCAGCCCCGACTTCTTCGGGTGCCCCTCCTGGCTCGCGCTCAGGCACAGCGCGGTGCGCTGCCTCACCCAGGCTCCCGCATAGGCCTCCAGCCCCTGCACCACCCGCTCGGCGGTGGCCCGAGCGTAGGGTGCCCCCGTGGCGACCAGCCCCTGCTCCAGCCGGGCCCTGACCGCCGCATCCCAGACTCCGCTCAGCCGCAGCTCCATGCGACCGCACACCTGCTCCTGCGGGCGAGCCCACACCCACAAGG
>NZ_JABUMQ010000113.1:0-29985 GCF_013336645.1 Myxococcus sp. CA039A
GGCCCCGGCCCGCCCCGGTGGAGCCCGGCGGACGCATCAGCGAGCGCACCGAGTCCTCCGTGAGTCCCACCGCCAGCGCCGCCGCGCGAGCATCCCGCAGGCCCACCACGGCGGAGTTGGGGACGGTGATGGCGTCGCGGCGGCGGGAGATTTCAATGGCCACCTCCGCGTTCATCCCCGGGCGCAGCAGCCCTTCCGGATTGTCCAGGCGCACGAGCACCGGGAAGAGGGTGACGTTCTGCTCCACCAGCGCCTGGGGTTCGATCTTCACGACCTCACCGACGAACGTCTTTCCCGGGTACGCCTCCATCGTCACGCGCGCCTTGAGGCCCGCCTTGAGCTGGCCCACGTCCGTCTCGTCCACCTTGGCGCGCACTTGCATGACGGACAGGTCCGCCATCTTGAACAGCGTGCTGCCACCGGACACGTTGGACGTGGCCGACGCGATGATCTGCCCGGGCTGAATCGTCCGCTCCAGCAGCGTCCCGGCGCTGGGGGCGCGGATGGTGACGTCGCGGCTGCGCTCCTTGGCGAGCTGGAGGTTCGTCTCCGCGCGCACCTTGGCCGCCCGCGCGGTGGCGTAGGCATCCACCGTCGTCTCGTATTCCTGCTGGGTGACGTAGCCGGACTGACGCAGCGACTCCATGCGCTGGCGCTGGGCCTCCGTCGTGTTCAGTCGCACGCGCGCGGAGTCCAGGTCCGCCTGCGCCTGGGCCAGCGCGTTCTGCACGTCGCGCGGGTCGATCTCCGCGAGCAGCGCGTCCTTCTCCACCTTGTCGCCGGTGTCGAACAGCACGCGGAGCACTTCGCCGGACGCCTTGGACTTCACCTCCACCACGCGCAGCGGCTCCACCAGGCCGGCGGACTCCGCGACGACCTCCATGTCCCGGCGCTCCACCACGGCGACGGCCGCCGAGCGCTCCGGTGTGGCGGGCTCCGTGCTCCGCTGGGTGGCGTAGACGCCCGCTCCAATCAGGACCGCCGCGACACCCGTGATGACCATCTTCTTCGCCTTGCTCACGACGTCCTCCAGGTCTCTTCGTGGCCGCGCGATGCGCGGTCCCGCTCAATTCCGCTTCAGCTCGTCCCGCTCGATGACGCCGTCCTTCAAGAACAGCACCCGCCGCGCGTACGCCGCGATGTCCGACTCGTGCGTGACGAGCATCAACGTCTGCCCCTGGGCGTGCAGCTCGCCGAAGAGGGCCATGATCTCCTCACCCGTCCGGCTGTCGAGCGCGCCCGTGGGCTCGTCCGCCAGCAGCAGCGCGGGCTGCGTCACCAGCGCGCGGGCGATGGCCACGCGTTGACGTTGACCGCCCGACAGTTCGTTGGGCCGGTGGTCCTTGCGTGCGCCCAGGCCCACCTTCTCCAGCATCGCCGCCGCGCGCTCGTGGCGGACCTTCTTGGGCACGCGCGCGTACACCAGCGGCAGCGCCACGTTGTCCAGCGCGGAGGCGCGGGGCAGCAGGTTGAAGCTCTGGAACACGAAGCCCAGCTCGCGGTTGCGGATGCGCGCGAGCGCGTTCTCCGTCATTCCCGCCACGGGTTGGCCGTTGAGCCAGTACTGCCCGCCGCTCGGCACATCCAGGCAGCCGATGAGGTTCATGAAGGTGGACTTGCCGGAGCCCGACGGGCCCATGACGGCCACGTATTCGTTGCGGCGGATGGTGAGGTCCACGCCACGCAGCGCGCGCACCACCTCCGAGCCCATCGTGTAGTCCTTGCTCAAGCCCTCCACGCGGATGACAACGTCCGCGATGTCCCGCGCCGTCGAACTCTCCATGGCGATGCTCACAGCGGCCTCCCGGCGAGCGCTTCCAGTTCGGCGCGTGCGATGCGGTAGTCGAAGCGAGAGGACACGAGGTTGATCTCCGCCTGGACCAGGTTCTCCTGCGACGTCAGCAGCTCCAGGATGGTCGTCGCGCCCAGACGGTAGCGCTCTTCCTGCACCTTGAGGTCCTCGCGCGCCACCTCCACGGACTGCTCGGACAGGGTGATGCGATCCGCGGAGAGGCGCAGTTGAGCCAGCGCCTGGCTGGCCCCTGACCGCACCGCGCGCCGCGTGTCCGCGAGCTGCGCCTGGGACACGACTTCCTGCGTCCTGGCCCGCTGCACCCGCTCCTCGCGCAGGAATCCGTCGAAGATGGGGTAGGAGAGGCCCAGGCGCACCGACCAGCTCGTCTTGCCTCCGTTGAAGCTCGCGTCCTGGTTGAACCAGTCGTAGCCAGCGGACAGGCGAACGGACGGCAGGTAGGTCGCCTTCGCCACGCTCACGCCCGCTTCGGAGGCGCGCAGCGTGGAGGCCGCGGCGAGCACCGCGGGGGCGTTGGATTCCAGCTCCGTGATGAGCGCGGCCTCGGTGAGCGTGAACGGCTTGGGGCCCAGGTTCCCGTCGGCCTGGGCCTGCGCCGGACCGTCCGCGCCGATGAGGCGTCCCAGCGACAGGGCCGCCGAGGTGCGCTGGGTCTCCGCCGTGCGCAGCGCCTCCAGGGCCGTGGTGTGGTCCAGCCGCGCCCGCAGCAGGTCGGAGCGCGTCGCCGAGCCCACCGCCAGTCGCCGCTCCGCCGCGTCTTCGTTCTGCTTGGCCCGCTCGATGCGCGAGCGCGCCACTTCTTCCAGGCCCGTCGCCCGGAGCACCTCGTAGAAGGCGCGCTCCACGTCGAGCACCGCGCTGGCGCGCTGCGCGGTGAGCTGTGCCCCGGCCGCACCGGACTGCGCGCGGGTCTGCTTGCGCGTGGCGCTGCGCTGGCCACCGGTGAAGACGTTCCACGACGTGGACAGGCCCGCGCTGTACGTGTCGTTGGAGCCGGAGACGACGGTGCCTGTATCGGGCACGATGCGATCACTGCTGGAGAGCGAGCCCGTCGCGTTCGCCGAGAGGGAAGGGAGGTAGGCGCCCACCGCGCTGAGCTCCGCCGACGCCGCGTTGGTGACGGTGCCCTCCGCCTGCACCACCTGCGGATTCGCCTTGAGTGCCCGCGCGATGGCCTCCTCGAGCGTGACGGTCACGCCCTGGGGCTCTTCTGCCTGGGCCGTGAGGCTCTGGGCCGGCGCGCTGTCTGGGGCCTGGGGAGTTCCCTGAACCGGCGCGGCTGCGTCCTTCTTCGTCGTTTCCTGGGTGGGCGCGTCCGCCGGAGCCTTCTGCGCCTGGGCGGCGCTGTTCTGCTCGGTGCCGGGAGCCCCGGTGGGCGTTTGCGCCGCGCCCAATCCTGGCGTCGCCACCAGGCCGAGGAGGCCCAGCGTCAGCGCCGTCATCCGGTGGGGCCGTCTCTTGAACCACGCTCTCTTGAGCATCGTCATCGCAGCCATGTCCCGTTGAAGGCCGGTGCGCTTCTGGCGCGTCCGGCGGTTCCGAAGCAGGGTGACTGCATGCGCCTTGCCAGTTTTCAACACATTGAAACCTCAGGGGAAACCCGCGCGAGCGCTGCGAGAAGCGCCGCCCGAGTGCGGATTCCGCATGCGGTCCGCGAGGGTCTCCATCGGTCATGCCTCGCGGCGTGAGGGCCGCGTGGGGGCGGGGCTTCGTGGGCCCCTGGCGAGACGTGGGCCTCGTGCTTGCACACGGAGGCCGGGACGGGTGGGCGTGACGCGTGTCGCCGCCTGCTCGGACTGCGCTCCAGCGGCCCGTGCGCCGCGCCAACCCTCGGGGAGAACCGCATGGGCTCGACAGCAACCAGGCAATGGGGAGCCCGCGTGGCGCCACGCCGTGCGAGAAGGGAGTGCGGATTCCGCACCGTGCATGCAGAGTTCGCAGCGAGCGGAGGCATCTCATGGAGTGGGATTCACCCCGAGCGGGGTCATCGTCGATGAGCGGCGCGTCCCGTTGGAGGCCGCGTGGTCCGTGGATGCCGTGGGTCGCGGCGGGGCTCATGTGCGCCGTGCTTCTGTCCGCGGTGCTCTTCATCCGCAGGTCCGCGATGGAGTCGTCCTCGCTGGTGGTGCGAGGCATGGCCAACGTCCTGATGCACTCCGGGTTGGAGGCCTTCCGAGAGGGCTCGGGTCCTCCGAGCCAGCAGTCGCTCGATGCCTTCCTCGCGGCGAACCAGGAGGGCGGCCTGCGCTACGTGGCCATCATCGAGGACGGGCGGGTGCTGGAGTCGTCGGGGGAGGGCTCGCTGGGAGAGATTCAGGACGGCCCCCTGCTGCGCATCGAAGCGGGCCGGGGTCGCTTCATCCATCGACTGCGCAAGCCGAAGCCGGAGGCCCCGGTCACGACGAGCGGGGGTGCGCCCACGGTGGACCCGGCGCCGCAGGAGCCGCGCCGCAACCTGCGCATCGGCTACGAGTTCGAGCCTGTCACCGCGCTGGAGTTGACGGACCGCGCGCAGCGTCTGCTGTTCATCGCGGCGGTGTCGTGCGTGGGAATCCTGGGGCTGGCCTTCGCCTTCTCGCGCTCCCTGGCGCAGCGCGAGGCCCTGGCTGCGGAGCTGGAGCGAGGCCGTCGGCTGGCTGCGCTGGGCACCATGTCGGCGGTGCTGGCGCACGAGCTGCGCAACCCGCTGGCCTCGCTCAAGGGCCACGCACAGTTGCTCGCGGAGCGCGTGGAGCGGGACGAGGTGCTGCGCCCCAAGGCGGACCGCATCGTGGGTGAGGCGGTGCGGTTGGAGCAGCTGATGAATGACCTGCTGTCCTTCGTGCGCAGCGGAGAGCTGCGGCGCACCGGGACGGACCCCAACGAGGTGTTGCGCGCGGCGGTGGAGGCCACGGGTGAGTCCAGCGTGCAGGCGCACTACCTGCCGAGCCGCGAGCAGTGGGAGCTGGACGCTGGGCGCTTCCAGCAGGCGCTGGAGAACGTGCTGCGCAACGCGGTGCAGGTGAGTCCGGCCGGGCAGCGCGTGGAGGTGGACGTGGCCCAGGAGGGCAAGTCGCTCGTGTTCATCGTGAGGGATTACGGGCCGGGCATTCCGAAGGGAGACGAGGAGCGCATCTTCGAGCCCTTCGTCACCGGGCGGCTGCGGGGCGTGGGCCTGGGCCTGGCCATCACCCGCCGCATCGTGGAGCTGCACGGGGGCTCGGTGAGCGCGAAGACCCATTCCGGAGGTGGCGCGGAGTTCCGGCTCATCGTCCCGGCGAGGGGGACCTGAGCCATGGCGCGCATCCTGGTGGCGGATGACGAGGAGGGCGTGCGCTCGTTCATCGCGGAGGCGCTCGAGGTCGAAGGCCACGTGGTGACGACGGCGGCGGATGGTGAGGAGGCCGCGCGGCTCCTGGCGAAGCAGGGCGTGGATTTGCTGGTGACCGACCTGCGGATGCCGGGGATGGATGGGCTGACGCTGCTGCGCAAGGTGCGCGAGGAGCAGCCGGACGTGGAGGTCATCATCCTCACCGCGGTGGGCTCGGTGGAGAGCGCCGTGTCGGCGATGAAGGCCGGCGCGTTCGAGTACCTCCTCAAGCCGGTGGGAAGTCCGGCGGAGCTGCGACTGACGGTGGCTCGGGCGCTGGAGCGCCGCGCGCTGTTGAACTTCAAGGCGGAGGCGCGTCAGTCCACCAGCGAGGTGGTGCTGAGCTGGGGCGCGCCGTCGATGGGGCCCGTGGTGGAGGCGCTGCGCAAGGTGTCACCCACACAGGCCACGGTGTTGCTCGTGGGCGAGAGCGGCACGGGCAAGGAGGTCGCCGCGCGGGCGCTGCACCAGTGGGGTGAGCGCTCGGAGGGGCCCTTCGTCGCGGTCAACTGCGCGGCCCTCACGGAGACGCTGCTGGAGAGCGAGCTGTTCGGCCACGAGAAGGGCGCCTTCACCGGCGCGGTGGCGCAGCGGCGCGGACGCATCGAACTGGCCCAGGGCGGGACGTTCTTCCTGGACGAAGTGGGCGAGTTGAAGGCGGAGCTGCAGGCCAAGCTGTTGCGCGTGCTCCAGGAGCGGCGCTTCGAGCGCGTGGGTGGTACCCGGACGCTGGAGGCGGACGTGCGCTGGGTGGCGGCGACCAACCGCGACCTCAAGACGATGATGGCCCACGGCGAGTTCCGCGAGGACCTCTACCACCGGCTGGCGGTGTTCCCCATCCGGATGCCGTCGCTGCGCGAGCGTCGCGAGGACCTGCGTCCACTGGCGGAGCTGTTGCTGCGCCGCATTGGCGAGGAGCTGGGACGGCCCGGGTTGAAGCTGTCCCCGGAGGCGTCGGAGCGGCTGGAGTCCTTCTCCTGGCCGGGCAACGTGCGCGAGCTGCGCAATGCCCTGGAGCGCGCGGCCATCCTCGCCGACGGCGCGGTGGTGGAGTCGAGCCACCTGTGGCTGGACCCCACCAGTGCTCCGGCTCCCACGGCCACACCCGCGGCGGGCGTGCGCCTGCCGGACACGACGCTGGAGGAGCTGGAGCGGATGGCGATTGAACAGGCCATCGCGGACGAGGGTGGCAACCGGAAGCGCGCCGCGCAGCGGCTGGGCATCGGGTTGCGCACGCTCTACGACAAGCTGCGGCGCTACGGAATGCAGTGAGGCCAGGGAGCGCGAAGCAGCCGCGCCCCCGAGGCCACGCTCACGGAGGGCCGTAGCCCTGCACGCGGGAGTTGACCTCCACCGCGGTGGCGTAGATCTGCGCCCACGTCCGGTACTTCAGCTTGTCGCCGAAGCCCTTCTGGTCATTGGCGTAGTTGAACAGGTCCTTGCGGAAGAGCGCGTCGGCCGCCTTGCGCGCGCCATCGGCCAGGGGCGTGCCCTTGCGGTCGTAGTAGCGCAGCAGGTCATAGCCGTAGTCGTGCGTCTTCGCGGCCGGGTCGAACTCCTTGTCCGGGCCAATCTTGCCGGGCGCGGACGCGGAGCCGTGCGGGTCCTGCATGCGCTGACCGTGCTTCGTCTGGATGGCGTAGGGCTTGTAGCCCATCACCTTCTCGAAGTCGGCCGGGGGCGGGCGGGCACCCGTCAGGTACTCGTTCATCAGCTTGCCGTGGTCCCCGGCGGGGGCAGCGCCCACCTTGGCCGTCTTCTCCGTGGCGTTCGTGCCTCGGGCGAAGGTGTCCTGGGTGTTCGGCCGGACCGGCACCGCCGTGTTGGAGCGCTCGGCGGTCGGCGACTCAGCGCTGTTGGAGACCGGACGGCGGGAGGAGACGGGGGGATTGCGCACGAGCATGGAGGACCCGGGGGAAAGCTTCTCTTGGTTTGTCGCACTCTGTAGGGTGGAAGTTGCGTGAATGGGATTAACGCACCGCATTGTGAGAAGGAGAGCTTGTGGGCACGGACCTGTATCGCGACGGACTGGCGCGGCTGGAGGCGGGGGATGGGAAGGAGGCGAAGCGGCTGCTGGAGGCCGCGCTGCATGAGGCCCCGGGGGACGCGGGGGTGATGCACGCGCTGTCACGGGCGCTGGACCTGGCGGGGGAGCGCGCGAGGGCCGTGGAGTTGCTGGAGCTGGTCCACGCGAAGGCCCCATCGGAGCCGGGCCCGGCGTGTGACCTGGCGATTGCGCTGTTGGAGAAGGGGGAGGACGCGCGCGCGGCGCAGGTACTGGGGCCGGTGCTGGAGGCCCACCCCGACCACCCCCGGGCGAACCTGGACCTGGCGCTGGCGCTGGCGAAGACGGAGCCGGACCGGTCAAGGCTTCATGCCCAGCGCGCGGGCCGGAGCTCCAACGCGGACGAGCGCGAGCAGGCGGCGGCGCTGGAGCGGGTGCTGTCCGGACAGGCGCCCTGAGCCACGAGCGTCACATCTCCCGGACGCACGCCTCGATGTTGTTGCCGTCCGGGTCCAGCAGGAAGGCCGCGTAGTACTTGTAGGCGCCGACGCGCGGACCGGGCGCGCCATTGTCCCGGCCGCCCGCGGCCAGTCCGCGCTGATGGAACGCGTCCACCTCCGCGCGGTCCGTGGTGGAGAACGCCATGTGGAGGGGACTGCGCCCCGGGCCGTGCTGGTCCGTCCAGGTCTCCGGTCGAAGCGTGCCCACCCATAGGAAGGGGGACTTCGGGTCGGTGCCGAACAGCGCGAAGCCGTCGCCGCGTTCCATGAGTTTGAGCCCCAGCGGAGCGAGGCACGCCTCGTAGAAGCGCACGCACTTCTCCAGGTCCTTGGTCACGAATCCGAAGTGGTCGAGCTTAAGCATGCGGTCACGATGGGAACGGGCGCGACCCGGTGACAAGTGACCGCCCGGCGGTCCCCGCGCTCGCTCTCCCGCCTGCCTTCGCGCGGGCGGAAAGCGCACGACGGGCGGCCTCCCGAGGGAAGCCGCCCGCCGTGTGAGGTGCCGCGCGAAGCCGGTGCTACGGCGTCGTGTAGTTGATGGTCAGGTTGTACGTCGCCGCCTGGTTGCTGGCGCCGCGCACCATGACGTGGGCCGCTGTCTGCCCGGCGGGCACGGTGAGCGTGCACGTCTCGGCGGCTCCCGACAGGTTGGGGCGGCAGTCATAGGCGCTGGTGGTGGGCTGCGAGCCGAAGCGGACGTACAGGTTGGGGTTGCGCGTGCCTGTCATCACCACGCTGAACGTCGTGCCCGGCACCACGGTGTAGGGGCCGTAGCGCACGTTCGTGTTGCGCGTCACCGAGCCCGACTCCGTCTCCGTGGTGGGCGTGCCGGGCCCGCCACCGCCCGAATACGTGCCCGTCAGCGTCAGCCCGGAGTAGGCCGAGAAGGCGTTGACCATGACGTACCAGGTGCCGGCCTGCGGGTTGTTGATGGTGCACGTCTCCGCGTTGCCGCTGGTGTACGGGCGGCAGTCGTAGGTGCCGGAGTTCGGCGCGGCGCCGAAGCGCACGTACAGGTCCGCGTCACCCGTGCCACCGCTGGTGGTGACGACCAGCGAGGCGCGGCCCGCGGGGACCTCCAGCGTGTAGTACTTCTTGTTGCCGGAGCTGCCGGACAGGCCCGTCACCGGCACGCCGTTGCTCAGCGGCGTCGTCACCGGGGGCGGAGGCGGCACACCGACGGCCACCCACGCATCCGTCACGGCCTGCACCGTCGCGGCGTTGTAGCCCAGCTCCTGCGCGGCCTGGACGGTGTACGCCTTGGCCTGCTCGAACGTGGTGCTCGGGGTGAAGAGGTCCGTGTTGGCCTTGTAGAAGATGCGGCCGGCCGCTTCCGGGCCAATCGCGGCGACGGTGTTGGTCGTCTTGCCGCGCGGGTGCGTGCCACCCTTGGAGAGCAGGGCGAAGACGAGGTTGCTGATGCCGGAGCTGTAGTGCACGTCCACGCCGGACGAGTAGTCGCCGTAGAAGTCCAGCGAGTCGCCATCCTTGGCCGGGTCGTCCATGTAGCGCAGGGCGTCGTTGGCGGTGCCCGGGGTCCAGATGTCCTCGCCCACCATGAACACGTCCGCGTCCGTGGCCCAGCTGCGCGTCCAGCTCTCGCACACGCCGGAGAAGATGTCGGACATGGACTCGTTGAGGCCGCCGGACTCACCCGAGTAGATGAGGTCCGACTCGGTGTCCGTCACCGCGTGGGTCAGCTCGTGGACGGTGACGTCCAGGTCCTTGCCCAGCTCGATGGAGTTCACGCCGTCGCCGTCGCCGTACACCATCTGGGTGCCGTCCCAGTACGCGTTCACGTAGTTGCTGCCGTAGTGGACGGTGCTGATGAGCGCGGCGCCCGCGTTGTCGTACGAGTCGCGGCCGAACAGCGTCTGGTAGCAGTTGTACGTGACGCCGAGCTGGTCGTAGTTCATGTCCACGTGGGCATCGCCCGTGGCCGCCTGTCCCTCGCTGCGGCGGAGGGTGCCCGGCGTGGTGCTGCCATTGTTGGCGCTGTGCACCCGGCGGTTGAGCGCCTCGTGGATCTGCGGATGCGTGGCCACAACGCCGCCGCGCTGCGCGTCGACATAGACCAGGTCATCGGCCTTGAAGCCGTCGCGGGTGCCTACCAGGCGCACCTGCCACGCCAGCCGGAGCTCCTCGGTGCCCTCGGGACGCAGGTACACCAGCGTCGGAGCGCCCTCGGCCTTCGCGCCGTCGACGGACGTTCCGGCGAGCGCGGAAGTGCGAGCGGCCTCCGAGGCCACCGTCGCCCGAGCGGAAGGCGCCGAGCCACCGCGCGCCGAGCCGTTGGCCGCGTAGATGAGGCCCTCCGGGTCCGCGTGGAGGACCAACTCGCTGCCCACCACGGGCAGGCCCTGCTCGAGCTGCCGGAAGCGCAGGTGCTTGCGGCCCTGCGCGTCCACCGTGGCCCGGCGGAACACCAGGTCGTCGTTGCGCAGGCGGAAGGCGGAGGCGATCTCCGCCAGGGCCTCGCGAGCCTCCTCGCCGGAGTCGGAGCGAGCGCGCTGCGCGGACACTCCGCCAGCCTCGGTCAGCCGACCCAGCTCACCGCGAATGAGGAACGGAACACCTTCCTGCTGTCCGACCACCTCTGCTCCAGGCAGTCGCGCCAACGCGGCCTGGACATCCGCGTCCTTGGCCTCCCCGTTGGGTGCTTCTCCTTCTGGCTGCACCGCACCGCAAGCCATGAGACCGGCGCCAACCCACGCCGCGCAGAACGTCCTCCAGACATTGCCTCTCAAGAGCACGACCTTTCTGTAGAAGGGGCTCTTTCATTGCACGTGGCTTATTCGTGTTTCAAGTGATTTTGATATATAAGATGGTTTTCCTGTTTCGGGGTGGTTTTACACGCAGGCCCGCTCAGGTGTGCCCATTCGTGGGCAAGGGTATGTCGCCGCCACCCCTTCACACGTCAACGAGAGACAATCATGTCCACGCTGTCTTTCCCTGTCGCGGGGCTTCGTCCCCTGGCGCTCCTGCTGGCTCTGGGGCTCATCGTCGGTACGACTCCAGCCCTCGCGAGGGGGCGGTACTACAACCACTCCGGCGGTATCGAGACGAGTCACCCCGCGTGGATGAGCTGGGTCCCCAGCTCGACGGGCCTGGGCGCCCTGTCCATGCCTGGGACTCACGACACCATGGCCTATCAATCTTATGGTGGAGATCTGACACAGACCCAGTCGTTGGGATTGCGCCAGCAGCTCGACGCGGGGATCCGCGCGCTGGACATCCGTTGTCGGCACATCGGTGACCGTTTCACCATCCACCACGGCGTCGTCTACCTGCACGTCAACTTCGACGATGTCCTCCAGACGACCATCCAGTTCCTCAATGCGCACCCCACCGAGACGGTGGTGATGCGCGTGAAGCGGGAACACACGGAGGAGAGCAATACGCGCGGTTTCGCGCAGACCTTCGAGTGGTATCGCGACCAGCCCGCCTACAGCCCCTATCTCTGGCGGGGCTCTCATGTGCCCACGCTGGGAGAGGTCCGCGGGAAGATTGTGATTGTGGACGATTTCGCCGGAGGGACTTACGGCATCCCCTGGGGCGCGGTGAATCTCCAGGATGACTGGACGGTGTCCCAGCTCGCGGATATCGACGACAAGTGGAACAAGGTCCGGGCGCACCTGGACAGGACCCAGGGCGGCTCACCGTCCACCCTGTTCATCAACTTCCTGAGTGGTTCTTCCGCCATGGCTTATCCCTTACATGTGGCGGGAGGAATCAACATCCTGGGTATCAATTACCGGGGCGTGAATGACTACGCCATCGACCACCTGGTGGGCGGGTGGGCGCAGCGCGCGGGCATCATGATGATGGATTTCCCGGGGGCGGGATTGATTGACGCCATCCTGGCCCTCAACTTCCGGCTGCTGCCGTCCTCCAGTGGGTTGCCGACGGACTTCAGCGCCATCTTCAGAAATACGGGGTACACGCTCGGTGGCGACGCGGAGGCGCGCTGGTATGGGATGCAGGCGTTCCTCCAGAATGCGGCGCCCGGGCGCAACTGGCATGTGATGGCGCTCAAGAAGGAGTGGGGGGCGTGGATGCACCACGAGGGCGCCTTCTATCAATCCGATTCGATGGATGACTTCACGCACCTCGCCTTTCCAACGCGGACGGTGACCAGCGTGGTGGGGCCGGGGTATCTGGCCAGCTATGTGAACGGGCAGCTCGGGAGCCTGTCTGGAGGCTCGGGAGACAGGTCCTCCCAGCTCCATTCACGGCTGAGCGCGCGCTTCCCGTTCCAGCTCTGGTCCGTGGTGGTGAAGCGCGCTCCGGGAGGGCTCGGCAACTGGGCGTATTCGGATTTCGGGCGCGGCTACAAGACGTCGTCGGGCGACTACACGTATGCGGTCCAGGGCTACTCGGCCTACGACGGGGTGTATCTGCACGAGCACATCCAGCAGGAGGGCAACGTCGTCCGTCTGACGTCGAACGTCGGCTTCCTGGGGGACGTCGGCTTCGATGATTCGCTGAGCTCCGTCACGGTGCTGGGGCCCTATCAGACGACGCTGTGCGAGCACCCGAACCAGACGGGCCGGTGTTTCACCACGTCCTCGAGTATTCGCGAGGTCAACGCGGTGCCGGGTGGGCCGTGGAATGACCAGATTTCGTCGGCCTCCGTCAGCCGGACGGGGCTGCACTGAGGCTTCGGGCGGTGCCCGCGGGGTTGAATGTTCCTCGTCCCGCGGGCCCGTCCTGTCTGCCTCGCGGGGCAAGGTGCTGTCACACGTTGGATGGCGAGGCGCCTCGTTGAACATGCTTTGCCGGGAAGTCGGCAGTGTCGTGCCGGCTCCGCGCGACATTTGAAACAAGCGTGCCTTGGTTGGCCTGGGGGGCGTCATGGCCAGCGATGTGGTGAGTTCGACGAGGGGTATCGGGAGCGAACCCGGAGCGACGCGGTGCTTGAGGAATCGGCGCGGCGCGGTGGAACTCGAGCTGCGCAATCACCTGACGGACCTGCGGCTCATCGGGCTCGGCGTGGTTCGGGTGGATGGGAAGGAAGTTCCGCTCGAGCAGGTCGTGTTGATGTCGGACGAGGGCCCCGTGTGGCGTGGCGAGCGGCTGTCGCGGGAATGCCCGGTTGCCTTCGAGCAGCGCAGGACGCTGTGCCTGCGCGCCGAGATTCCGCCGCTCGGGGAGGGGGAGCACCGGGTGGAGGTGGAGCTGGAGTGTGGACTTCACGGCCCCGTGAGTCTGCATGTGACGGAGGCCATCGAGGAGGGACACCCGGAGCCCGACAGTCGCATCCCGCGCCGTCCGGAGGATGACTACACGGAGGACATCGTCCGCTCCCGGCGGGACTACGCGGAGGCGTGGACGGGGGCTCGGCTGGAGCATGTGGCGAGCCACTCGTTCGACGCCGGCCATGCGAGGAACTCGTGCGAGCACTTCACGGGTGTGGCCCAGGTTCCGCTGGGCATCGCCGGGCCCCTCACCATCCTGGGGGAGAATGCGCATGGCGCGTACCTCATCCCCCTGGCCACGACAGAGGGGGCGATGGTGGCGAGCTACAACCGCGGCATCAAGGTCCTCAACGAGGCCGGAGGGGCTGTCTGCACGGTGCTGGACGACGCCATGCAACGCTCGCCGGTCTTCGTCTTCGAGAGCGCGAAGGCCGGGCGAGAATTCACGACATGGGTGAGGACGAATCAGGCGGCCATCGCCGAGCAGGCGGAGTCGACGAGCCGTGTGGCGACGCTCCAGGACATCGAGGCCTATCAGGTGAGCCGGATGGTCTTCCTGCGCTTCAACTTCACGACGGGAGATGCGGCGGGACAGAACATGGTGGGCAAGGCCGTGTTCGCCGCGCTCCTGTGGATTCGGGAGCAGTATCCGGCCATCCGCGCCAGCTTCCTGGATGGCAACATCTCCACGGACAAGAAGTCGTCCCAGCTCAACATCCTGCGGACCCGAGGCAAGCGCGTGGTGGCGGAGGTGGTCATCGGCAAGGAGTTGCTCCTGTCACGGATGCGCACACACGTGCGCCAGTTGGTGCAGGTGCAGCGCATCACCACGGAAGGGTCGAATCTGGCGGGCTCACACAACAACGGCTCTCAGTCCGCCAATGCACTCGCGGCGCTGTTCATCGCGACGGGCCAGGACGTGGGGGCCCTGGCGGAGTCCGCCGCCGGACGCCTGTACATGGAGGAGACTTCGGACGGGGACCTCTATGCGTCCATCACCCTGCCCGCGCTCGTACTGGCCACGCACGGTGGAGGCACGGGCCTGCCAACGCAGCGGGAGTGCCTGGAGATGATGGACTGCTACGGACGCGGCAAGGTGCGCCGGCTGGCGGAGATTGTCGCGGGAGTCGTCCTCGCGGGAGAGCTGTCGCTCGCGTGTGCCCTGTCGTCCACGCTGGGCTCGGAGGAGTGGGTTGCCAGCCACGAGCACCTGGGACGCAATCGCTAGCGAGCCAGGGCCGGGCGCCTGGCTCGCGAGCCAATGTGGCCGCGAGCCAGGTCAGAAGCTCATCGCTTCGAGTGCTGCCACCATCTTCCCGACGTCGTACCCGTAGAAGCCCGCCGAGTTGAGGGTGTTGATCTCCCCGACGTAGGGCTTCTGCTCGTGGACGAAGACGTCCAGCGCATAGGCCCGGTCCGGTCCCCAACGGTCCGCCATGCGCTGAGCGAAGGTCCATACGTCCGGCTCGACTTCCGGCGAGGAGAAGACCCGGTCCCCCAGCTTGTAGCGCGTGCCCGTGACGACGCGGCCGTCCACGACGACCATGCGGTACTCGCTCTGGATGTGCCGGAGCGCGCTGACGACCACCCACGTGTCCGAGGTGACCTGGGTGTTCTCGGGCTCCGCCAGGGCGCTCTCGCGCCAGTGCTCGAAGTCCTCCCATGAGGTCACCATGCCGGAGAACGACTTGTCGTCCAGGCACGGTCGGATGAAGAACGGCTTCGCCCGCACGGGCACCTCGCCGAATCGGCACACGTGCGCGTCGGCATTCAACAGGTGCTCGCCCAGGTGCTCGCGCCACACGCGAAAGTCGAACCGCTCGTTGAGGAACGCGCCCGGCGACCATCCCCGGGCCTTCGCGTAGCGCGCCAGGCTGAGCGAGCCCATGACGACGACGGGCCCCGTCACGTCAACGGTGGGCTCCACGCCCCCATCGAAGGGAATCACCTTCACCAGGGTGTGGGGAATGCCTCCGCGCTCCAGAGCCTGCACCAGGTCGTGGAAGCCGCGCTCGTTGAACAGGTTGCTCTGGACGACCCAGTGCATGTGGCTCCCTCCGTGCGAAGCAGTGGGCCGGGGACGCTCGGCCCGGGGTGGGGCTGACGACCTGTGCCTTGGTGGAAAAGGGAAGGGCCCGGAGCGCCTGGGTCTCCCCAGTCCGTCCGGGCCCTCCGGGTGACCTGCATCCTTCGCTCAGGCCCGCAGGGCCACCACGGTGACGCCGTCACCACCCTCGTGGGCCTCGCCTGGCCGGTACATCCGGATGTAGGGCGAGTTCGACAGGTAGTCGCGCAGCGCCTGCTTCAGCGCCCCCGTGCCGTGGCCGTGGACGATGAGCGCGGCTTCCTCTCCGCTGCGCATGCCCCGGTCCAGGAAGGACTCCACCTCCGCGAGCGCGTCGTCCGCGCGCATTCCGCGCACGTCGCACCGGAAGTTCGTCGCCTCCACCTGCGCCGGCGCCGCCGAGGCCGCACGCTTGAGCGACGCCTCCTGCTTCTGCCGCTCCGGGAACTTCGCCTGCTGCGGCTTTCGCGTGCGAGAGCCCGACAGCTCCGACGTGGGGACTCGCATCTTCATCGCCCCACCGGCGGACACCACCGCGTGGCCCTCCGCCAACTCCAGGATCTCCACATCCCGGCTCAACCCCGAGTGGTGCACCCAGGCGCCCACCTTGAGGTTCACCGGCCCCGGAGCCTCCACCTGGAACAGCTCCGCCTTCGCCGCCAGGGCGCGTTTCTGGGCATCCTCCGCCCGCTGCTGGAGCTGCATCCTCGCTTCCGACAGCGCCTTCTCGTTCTGCTCGGAGCGCAGCTTCGCCAGCAGCTCTCGCACTTCCGAGGCCGCGTGCTCGCTGGCCGCGTGCACGTCCTCGTTGAACTGCATCATCTTCGCGCGGCGCTCCCGCTCGAAGGTCTGCTTCTGCTTCTCCAGCTCGGTGCGCAGCGCCTCGGCTTCCTTCGCCGCGACGCGTGCCCGCTCCAGTTCCTCGGACAGCTTGCGCCGCTCGTCCTCGGCCGCCGCCAGGGCCTGGGAGAGGGGACCGCCCGCGTTCAGCGTCAGAGAACGCGCGCGCTCGCATACCCGCTGGGGCAGGCCCACCCGGACCGCCATGTCGATGGCGGAGGACTGACCCGCCGCGCCCATCTGGAGCCGATACGTTGGCGCCATCCGCTTCGAGTCGAAGCCCACCCGTGCATTCAAGAAGCGCGGGTCCATGTGCGCCAGCGCCTTGAGCTCCTCCAGGTGCGTGGTGACGAGCGCCACTGCGCCCTTGGCCAGCATCTCCTCGAGCACCGCGATGGCGATGGCCGCGCCTTCGCGCGGGTCCGTATCCGCGGCGATTTCGTCGATCATCACCAGCGAGCCCTCGCCCGCCTCCGCGATGATGTCGCGCAGCATCACCACGTGCGCGCTGAACGTGGACAGGCCCTGCGTCAGGTCCTGTGAGTCGCCCACCGTGGAGTGCACGGAGCGATACAGGGGCATCCGCGAGCCTTCCGCCACCGGAATGGGCAGGCCCGCGCGCAGCATCAGCGCGCACAGCCCCACGCCGGTCAGCGTCACCGTCTTGCCGCCCGCGTTGGGGCCGGACACGACGAGCGCCTTCGCGCCACCATTGAGCGTCACGTCGTTGGCGATGACCTCCGTGCCCTTGAGCACCAGGCGCGGGTGGCGCAGCAACTGCAACTGGAGGTCCGATACGCCGACGAACTCCGGCGTGCTCGCGTCCAGGTCCGCGGAGAGGATGGCCACCGCCTCCGCCTCGTCCAGCTCCGCGACCGCGTCCAGTCCTTCCAGGATGCGGTCCGACTCCCGGCCGAGCTGCTGGCTCAGCTCCTGGAGCACCCGCCGCTCCTCTTCCAGCACCACCGACTGGGCAATGGCCAGGTCGTTGCCCAGGCCCACCATCGCCTGCGGCTCCATGAAGAGCGTCTGGCCCGTCTGGCTCGCGTTGTGGACGATACCGTCCACTTCCGAGCGGTAGTTCGACACCACCGGCACCACGTACCGGCCGTTGCGCAGGGTGTAGTAGTTCTCGCGCAGCTTGGAGAGGAAGCCCTCGTCGTGGAGCATCTCGTCCAGCCGAGTCTTGATGCGCCGGTGGAGGCCCCGGGCCCTGTCCCTGGCCTCGCGCAGCTCCGGGCTGGCGCGGTCGGAAATCTCACCGTCCGGCTCGAAGCACTGGTCGATGCGCCGGGCCAGTGACTCCAGCATGGGCAGCCGTCGCGCCAGCTCCATCAGCCGGGGCACCCGCTCCTTGCGTTCTTCCACTGCCTCACGGGTGCGGACGAAGGCGAACAGGAGCTGCGCCGAGTCGATGAGCTGACGGGGCTCCAGGATGCCGCCCTTGGCCGCATGGCCCACGGGGATTCGCAGGTCCACCACGCCGCCAAGCGGCAGGGAGAACTGTTCCCGGGACAGGGCGCGCGCCTCGTCCACCAGGGCCAGCGCCTCCGAGACCTGCTCGGCCGAGTCGAGGAACGGCCGGGCGAGCACTCGCTCCCTGCCTGGCTCCGTCCGACACCGCTGCGTCAGCGCGCGAAGTACTTCCGCGAATCCGAGGTCTTCCAGCGTCTTTTGGGATATCTGCACGGTCATGGGTTTCATGCGCAGCCGTCCGGCCGTCAAGAGGATCTATTGAGGAGCCCCGCTCGGCTCTGCTATCTGCCGCGCATGCACTGGGTCTTCCTGGTGGCTTGCCTGGCGGGCGCCTCTGACGCCGCGGAGCCATCCACCCTGACGGTGGCGCAGTCCCGACCCGTGGCCCCGGCTTCCCCACCCATGTCCTTGACGGACGCGCTCGCGCTGGAGTCGGGCGGGGATGACACCGGCGCACTCCAGGCCGTGGAGGCCCTGGTCCTCTCCAAACCCCAGTGGGAGCTGCCCCGCCTGGAGGCCGCGCGCCTCTTGCTGAAGGTGGGCGGCTCGCTGGAGCAGGCCGAGGCCCACCTGGAAGTCGCCACGCGCATCGCTCCCACCAACCCCCGGGGTTGGTACCTGCGGGGGCTGCTCTGGGAGGAGCGGGGCAACTCCCTCCAGGCCACCCGGGCCTATGAGACGGCCGTGCAGCACCGGGCGTCGTACGAGGAGGCTCGCTTCCGGCTCGGGGGCCTGTGGGTCTCCCTGGGGGACCTGCTCAAGGCGGAGCTCCACTACCGCTACCTGGCCCGTTCGAAGCCGGAGTGGGTGCAGGTGCGCCTCCAGCTGGCGGACGTGCTGGAGAAGCAGGAGCGGCTGCTGGATGCCGAGACGGAGCTGCTGGCGGCGCGGAGCGTCCAGCCGGACAGCCCGCTGGTGCTCCGCAAGCTGGCCGACTTCTACGAGCGGACGGAGCGGCCCCAGCTCGCGGCGAAGGTGCGCAAGTCCATGGAGCCGCAAGAGAAGAAGCGCATGCGAGCGCTCAAGCCGTCGCGTCGCTGACGAATGACGTCGCGGTGCGTCGCGGCGATTGCGCCCCGGATCGTGGCGCATAGACTGCGCGCGCTTTGAAGACCGCCAACCTCGCCATTGTCTTCACCGACATCAAGGGCTTCACCGAGCGGACCAGTCGGCAGTCGCTGGAGCAGAACCAGCGCCTGCTGCGGGTCCACGGTGCCCTGCTGTCGCCGCTCATCAAGGCGTTTGACGGCCGCATCATCAAGTCCATCGGTGATGCGCTCCTGCTGACGTTCGAGTCACCCACCCAGGCGGTGCTCAGTGGCGTCGCCATCCAGGACCGGCTGTGGCACCACAACCGGGGGGTGCCGGAGTCGGAGCAGCTCCATGTCCGCTTCGCCATCAACGTGGGCGAGGTGCGGCTGGACGGCAACGATGTCTTCGGGGAGCCGGTGAACATCGCCGCGCGCGTGGAGGGGCTGGCCGAGGCGGGTGAGGTGTACTTCACCGAGGCCGTCTACCTGGCGATGAACAAGGCGGAGATTCCCTCGCGGGAGGTGGGCGCCTTCGAGCTCAAGGGCATCCCTGGGAAGATTCGAGTCTTCCAGGTGCCGCGCGCGCCGTACCGCGTGGAGGCGCCCTCCGCGGGCGCCATCGCCGAGGCGCCGGGCACGGAGTCGATGCCGCCCTACGGAAACCTGGGCCTGTCGCGTGTGCCGGAGTCGTCGCTGGAGGGCGGCGCGGTGGATGTGGCGCTGCTGGGGCAGCGGGCGGCGGAGCTGGGACAGCGGGCCGCGGCGGGCGCGGTGGTGCTGGGGCGTCAGGCGTCACATGCCGGCAGGTCGCTCTTCGCGCGGATGCGGGACGGGATGCCTCCGGGCGGAGCGGGAGCGGTGCTGCGGGTGCTGGGCGCGCACCGTCGCACGCTGCTGATCGCCGGAGCGCTGGCGGTGGTGTTGGGGGTGGGCGTGGTGGCCTTCAGCGGCAGCCCGGCGACGCGGGCCATCTCCGAGGTGGAGCGCGCGCCCAAGAGCGAGCGTGAGGCGTTGGCGAAGGAAGCGCGGAAGATCATCGGCGAGGAGAAGGACCAGGGCCGTCGCCTCTACCTCCAGGGCCAACTGGACGAGGCGATGGAGAACCCCCGACGCTCGCTGGACGACTACGCGCGCGCGGTGAGGGTTGGCAATGGCGACGCCGAGAAACGCGTCATCCAGATGCTGTCGCATCCCATGTGCAGCGTTCGCGCGGCGGCGGCGGACGCGGTGCGCTCCCTCAAGCTGCAGAGCGCGCTGGGCGAGCTGGAGGACCTGGCGGAGGATGGGGGTCCGGACGACGGCTCGGGCGGCTTCCTCGGCGTGGGGAAGTGCGACTCGAAGGTGGCCGCGCAGAACGCGCTCAAGAGCTTCAAGGACTGAGGACCGGCCCGCGAGGCCCGTTGCGAGGAAGGAAGCGCCGTGACGAAGGTGAAGACGGGACTGGACGTGTGGGTCGAGCAGGGCTTCTCCGCGCTGAAGGGCAAGCGCGTGGGGGCCATCGTCAACCCCACCAGTGTGGACTCGCGCTTCCGCCACCTGGCGGACCTGCTGGCCCAGGCGCCGGGCGTGACGCTGGGCGCGCTGTTCGGCCCGGAGCACGGCGTGCGCGGCGAGGCGCAGTACATGGTGGCCGTGGGCGAGGAGAAGGACCGCCGTACCGGCGTGCCCGTCCACAGCCTCTATGGCTCCACGTTCGAGTCGCTGTCCCCGCGCGTCGAGTGGCTCAAGGGCCTGGACGCGCTCGTCTTCGACATCCAGGACGTGGGCAGCCGCTACTACACCTACGTCTACACCATGGCGCTGGCCATGAAGGTGGCCGCGAAGGCGGGCGTGCCCTTCTATGTGCTGGACCGGCCCAATCCCCTCAATGGACAGGCGATGGAAGGCAACCTGGTGGGGGAGGGGTTTCGTTCCTTCGTGGGCCTGTACGCGCTGCCCAACCGCCATGGGATGACGGCGGGGGAGCTGGCCCGGCTGTTCAACGCGCAGGAGGGCTTCGGTTGCGCGCTGACGGTGGTGCCCTGCGAGGGCTGGCGCCGCGAGCACTTCTGGTCAGACACGAACCTGCCGTTCATCTCCCCGTCGCCCAACATGCCCACGCCGGACACGGCGCTGGTGTATCCGGGCATGTGCCTGGGGGAGGGGACCAACGTGTCCGAGGGGCGCGGGACGTGCCGCCCCTTCGAGCAGTTCGGCGCGCCCTGGGTGGACACGGACGCGCTGCTGGCGCGGCTGGCGAAGGAGGACCTTCCGGGCGTGTCCTTCCGCGCCGTGGGCTTCACCCCGACGTTCGACAAGTACCGGGGTGAGTCCTGCAACGGGGCCTTCATCCATGTCACGGACCGGCGGACCTTCCAGTCACTGCGCACCGGGGTCGCCATCTTCCAGGCCCTGCACGACATTGGCCCGGGGAAGTTCGACTGGCGGGCGGACGCGTACGAGTTCGTCGAGGACGTGCCGGCGTTCGACCTGCTGTGCGGGACGGACCAGGTGCGCCGGGGAATCGAGGCCGGGTGGAGCCTGGAGCGGCTGATGGAGGGATTCTCCACCCAGACGGAGCGCTTCGCCGGACAAAGGGAGCCCTACCTGCTGTACGCTTGAGCGTGGGACTTTCCACGTGATTGGTGTCTTCTCCGACAGCCACGGCGACCTGCAAGCCTTCGACGCGGCCTATGAGCTGCTGCGCTCCCTGGGCGCGCGCCGCTTCCTCTTCACGGGCGCGCGCTACACGGACCTGGACGAGTGGCTGCTCTGGCGGCGGCAGAAGAGCCGGGGCGGCCGGGAGTACTCGGACTCGGACTTCCTGGCGGACGTGAGCCAGTGGCTCGGCAGCCAGGACTCGTTGCCTCGGACGCCCGCGCGCGGTGCGGCGCCCGCGGATGTGGCCTCCGAGGAGAACCGGCGACTGGTCATGGAGCGCTTCGTGCGCGTTCCGGAGCGCGAATCGCTCCAGTATCGAGACCCCACCATCAACAACAAGGCGATGGACCTGCTGGGCGATACGCTGTGCTGCGTGGTGCACGACAAGAACGACCTGACGCGCGAGGACCTGCTGAACGCGATGGTCTTCATCCACGGCAAGGACCCGGAGCCGAAAGTTGTTCAGATTGGCCCGCGCTACTTCCTGACGCCGGGACGACTGGTGGGCGCCGCGGAGCAGACGTGCGCGCTGCTGGAGAAGGCGGACCGCGACTTGCGCTTCTCCGCGTACCGGCTGGACGGGCACGTGGTGTTGGAGCCTCGAGTGCTGGCCCTGGACAAGAAGTCCCCGAAGCTGACCTTGAAGTGACGTGAGGCCCTGACGTGCAGGTCGCGCTCCTTGGAGGCTCGTTCAACCCGCCGCACGTGGGGCATCTGATGGCGGCCTCGTACGTGCACGCGACGCAGGGCGTGGACGAGGTGTGGTTGATGCCGTCCGCGCAACACCCGTTCGGCAAGCAGATGGAAGCGTTCGAGCACCGCGTCGCCATGTGTGACGCCATGTGCCGCGAGACGTCGGGCTGGCTGAAGACGACGCGCATCGAGAGCGAGCCTGGGTTGACGGGCCGCACGGTGGACACGCTCGCGTTGCTGGTGGAGCGCCACCCGAGCGTGCGCTGGTCCCTCATCATCGGCAGCGACATCCTGCGGGATTTGCCTCACTGGAAGGACTTCCACCGCATCCAGGAGATGTCGCGTGTCCTCGTGCTGTACCGCGCGGGCTACCCGGCGCCGGACACGGTGGGACCGCCCCTGGCCGAGGTGTCCTCCACCGTGATTCGCGAGCTGCTGGCGCGGGGCACGGAGCCCTCGGACCTGGTGCCGTCCGGGGTGCTGGCGCATGCCCGCGCCGCCGGGCTGTATGGCCTGAGGCGCGGGAAGTAGCAGGGCCTAGAGGCCGATTCCCACCAGGTGCAGGTCTCCCAGCCCATCGTCGTAGCGACGGGCGAACTGGTAGAAGAGGGAGAAGGGCACGGCCTGCCCCATGGTGAACTGGATGGACATGGCCGCGCCAAACGCGCCGTGGTTGTCCCGGTTGTCCGTCCGCGCCAGCGTCGCGAAGACGTCCATCTCGAAGTTGCGCACGAAGAGCGACGGCAGCAGCCACAGCGTGGACGCCCAACCGTGGTCGACGATGATGCGATACCGGTACGTCGCGCCGCCAATCAGCGCGTTCCTGGCGCGAATCGTGATGTCCTCGTAGCCGCGCACGTACTCGCTGAACGCGATGCCCGGCTGGAGCTGGAGGGGGAGGCGACTCGTCTCCGTCGAGCGCCGGCTGCTGTACCAGGTCTGGCCGGCGCTGAAGCCACCGACTTCGAGCAGCCCTTCGGGTGCACCCGGCAGGTAGCGCCCCACGGCGCTGAGCTGGAGGTTGTCCTTCCCGCCGAAGAATCCGCCGAAGAAGCCGTCCAGGCCCAGGCGGACGTCGCCCACCGTCGAGTCCAGCGCGAACGCTCCGGGATAGACGGCGCCGCTCACGGAGATTCCCAGTCCACGCTGGAGGCCACCGTAGGACGTGGCGTCACCCGCGAAGTACGACATGGAGACCTCGGGTCCAATCAGCCGCGTGACGAGCCGAGGGAACTGGCCGACGGCGTCGTACTCACGATGCAGCGCCAGCACGCCAATCGTCACCGGTGTCGTCCAGAACGTGCGGGACGCGTACGCCAGGGCCTGGAGGTCGGTGCGCTCGTTCTCGCGCACGCGCGCGACGGAGGCCTGCAAGTACCAGGGGGCGAGCTGCGCGTTGCCGTATGCGAGCGACACGTTGGGCTCTTGGTCCTGCGTGCTGTACGAGAAGTTCAGCGCGTACGCGTGGAAGCCGAGCCGGTCCTGGCCCGCGAGCGACAACCCACCGCTGAACAACAAGTCGTCCGAGTCGTCGCTCTCCCTCGCGACCCACAGGTAGGGGAGGCGGAACTCGGGGATGAGGAAGCCCTCCAGCGTCGAGTAGGGCTCATCGGTGAGGACCGTCACGGGCTTGCCTGGGTCGGGTGGCGGCGCGCCGACAGGCGCTTCGAGATTGCCCGTGGTGGATGCGATGGGCTCCACCGGAAGGGCTCCCGCGAGCGGCGGAGCCACTGGAGCGGGTTCCACTGGCGTGTCCGTGGAACCTGGAGGGAAGGGCGTGAAACCTCCGGGGGGCGGCTCGGACGTCGCGGGTCCCTGCGCCTGGGCGGGTGAAGAGGTCCCCGCGTCCCGGGTGCTTGTGAGCGTGTCGGGCGATGTTCCCGCATCCGGCTCACCCAAGGCACTGGTGCCAGGGCGAGCCGCGAGCGTTCCTGCATCTGGCGCGCTGGAGGGGGTCGTGCTGGGAATGGCCGTGAGCGTGTCGCGCGATGCTCCCGCATCGGGGCTCTCGGAAGAGGTCGCTCCAGGAAAGGCCGCGAGTGCTTCGGGCGACATCCCCGCGTTCTGTCCACCGGGAGGCGCCGTGCTGGGGAAGGTCGAAAGCTCCTCGGGCGCGGGCGGCGGAGGCGTCTGCTCCGCGGGAGTCGTGACGGCGGGCGCCGCGGTGAGAGGCGGCGGGCTCATCGGCGACGTGTCCGCCAGGGATGGCGGAGGTGTCCCGGTGCCGGAGCCAGCGGGCGCGTTCGCGGGAGGCACTCCCGGCTCGGCGCGAAGCGAAGGCGCTTCATCGGGAGACGACGTGGGCGACTGCATGCCGGACGGCAACACCGCCGCGTTCACCCGCTCCGCCATCGCGGACACGGCGGCACGGTCGATGGTGAACGAGGCCCCATCCCGGTTCAGGAAGGCCACTTCACCGGTGCCCATGGGACTCACGTCCATCACCAGGAACGGTGCATCGGTGATTCGCGCCAGCTCCCGCGTGGAGACCGTCATCACATGCGCCTGGAGTCGTCCGGTGTCCTCGCGCAGGAACACGATGCGGTCCGCGTCCAGCCAGCGCGGCGAGTAGTTGAACAGGCCATCCCGCGTCAGCCAACGCAGGCTTCCATCCGCCTCGCGCACGACCAGATCCCACCCCTGGTTCCCTTTCAGTGGGAACACCATCCGCGTCCCATCCGGGGACACAGCGGGCGGGCCCAGCGGAGCGCTCGCGTCGAAGTGGGTGAGCTGTTCTTGCTTGCCCGACTCCAGCTCCAACCGCCTCAGGTTCGCCGTGTCTCCCTCGACGCGGACATAGACATACGCCGCGCCATCTGGCGTGACGCTCCCGCCCATTCCCTTCACGTCATCCCAGACGCGCACCACCTCGCCCGTGTGCGCATCCACGCGCCACAGCTTCGCGTCGTATGCGCCCACCGCGTTCAGGTCCGCCATCACCAGGTAGAGCCACTCCCCGTCCGCGCTGAAGGACATGCCGCTGACCAGCGTCGACGACCCCAGCACCCAGCGGCGGAAGGGCAGCAACTCCACCAACGGCCGCTCGAACCGCACATGTCCATCCGGCTCACGCACCGTCAATCGCGAGTACTGTTCCCGCCCCACGCTCACCAGGGCCGTCACGCCGGTAGACGGATGCGAGGCGAGGCGCGAGAAGTACCCCGCTTCGGGAATCCAGACGCGCTGCGACTGCGGCCGCTCCCGCACGATGAGCTGCTCACGCAGGTCCTTGGTGTACTCAGCGAACAGCGAGCCGATGTCCTTGCCATAGACACCCTTGAATCGCAGCGTCACGGCGATGGGTGGAATGACGGTGGTGCCCTGGTTGTCCACCAGCTTCCACAGCTTCGCCTCGCCGTACTTCGTGGCCAGGTACTCCACGAAGTGCATGCCCGTGAGGTAGTTGCCGCCGAACGGGTCCAACGCCCGGTTCTCGGGTGACAGGAACCCCGGGTCCATCCGCCCATCCCGGGCCTGCACCACCGAGTCGAACCAGCCCCGCCACACCGGACTGTGCGGACGCCCCGTGTCCTTGCCGAAGCGGCCTTCGTAATACGTGGCCAGGCCTTCCAGGAACCACGACTCGGTGAAGGTGTTGGGTTGGAACAGGCCGCCAGTGAAGTCATTGAGGAAGCCCCAGAGCCCGTTCGTCTGCTGGAGCTGCACGTAGTGCACGGCCTCGTGGCAGGCCACGTCGCCGATATCCACCTCGCCCAACCCGAAGAGGTGGAACAGCTCCAGCGTCACGTTCGCGGGCACCACCATCTGCTGCGGGATGCTCGCGTAGTCCGGCACCACGTACGCGTTGTTGAAGTCCGCGCTCGTCATGTAGACGAGGACTCGCGCTCGCGGCTCCTTGCGCCAGGTCTGCGCGCGCAACTGCTCCACGCAGCCCTCCAGCCGCGCCGCCATCCGCAGCGCGGGGCCTCGCAACTGCTCCGGGTAGTAGAGCTCCAGTGACGCGGTCGTCAGCTTGCGTATCGGGTCGCGCGCGAACGACGTCTGGATGTCTTGGGGAAAACGAGGTGTGACGAAAGCACACCCCCAGGATGTCAGCAGGAGACAGACGGCTACGGCATGCCAGCGCAGGCGCCAGCGGGAAGCAGGCATGCGGGCCATCCTACTGGCCACAAATCGTAGCCACGAACGCGTTTTTCACGGTAAGGGGAGGCCCACCGCTTCCCTTTCGATTTCGGATTCCTTCATGTCCCAACCGGAACCCCAGGCGCATCCTGTCCCCCAGCATGTCCACCAGGCGCAGCTCCAGGTCGCCGCGGCCCTCGAACAGGCCGAGGGCAAGCCGATCGACCTGGTCAAGGCGCCCTGGGCGGACGTGGAGAAGGCCGTCGCGAAGGTGCTGGGTGGCGCCTTCCAGGTGAACAAGCCCGAGCACCAGACGGTGGCCCTGGGTCTGGCCGGCGCGTTCGCCATGCGCCTCATCGTGGAGCACAACGCGTTCTGGTTCCCCAACCGCGACTCTCCGGAAGGCGCCACGCTGGGCTTTCCCGAGGCCATCATCATGCTGTCGCCCTTTGGCGCGGCGATGGACGCACTGGGTCAAAGCAAGCTGAGCCGGCTGGATGACCTGGCGGCGGACATCCGCCGCTCGCTGGGGCAGGCCCGCTTCGGCACCAACCCGGCCCAGGCCCTGGGCGGTCAGGCGCCGAAGCTGACGCCGGTGGACTACCAGCGCCTGTTCGATCCGGGCTTCCTCCAGTTCGTCGTCGTGGACCCGAAGAAGGCGACGACGACGCTGGAGACCAAGCCGGACGTGCTCGCCCGCGATGTGCGCAACGCGCTGGGTCGTGCGCAGGACCTTCCGGCGGAGGCTCGCCAGCAGTTCGAGGGGCAGATCGTCCAGTCCCTCCAGCGGTTGGATCCGACGAAGACGCTCATCGAGCAGGCCGAGCGCGCCCCGCGTCTGGCCGAGCTGATGGTCCACCTGTTCGCCACGGTGAATGGCACGGGCTCCGCGCCCGAGGACTTCTGGCACGACATCGTCCTGCCGCTGCTCTTCATCGGCGCGCCGACCTCCTTCCCGCCGCTGGATGACGAGGAAGTGGAGCTGTACCGCCAGGGCGCGGATGCGCTGCCCCTGTTCGTGGACGTGGTGCCGCACGCGCACCCCGCTCCGGACGAGGGTCTGCTGGGCGCGTTCGAGATGAGCGACATCGGTCTGCTGCACCCGGGCTTCGCTCGGGTGGGCGCGCTGCGACTCATCCGCATCGACCCCGCGCGCATCAAGCCGCTGCTGGCCAGCTTCGACGCGGCCAAGCTCGGTGGCACCATCAAGGCGTTCGGCGAGGCCGTGGCGAAGGCCGCTGGCAAGCCGGTCAACGACACGCCGCAGGGCAAGGAGATGCTCCAGGCCTCGCTCACGCTGCTGTCGGACCTGCAGCGCGGTGTGGCGTCGGGTCAGGGCGAGCTGTGCCTGCGCCGGCTCACCGAGGCGGAGGCCGCTTCCGAGCGGGCGCTCGGCTCCGTGCGCAAGGGCCTTCAGGGCTCGTTGATCATCACCTGAGCCGCTTCTCCAGCGCGGCGCGCGACTCGGGGCGAAGACGCTCCGAGGCCAGCTTCAAGGCGCGCCGCGACAGCAGTCGGTAGATGGGGGTGACGTCGTCGGGGAGCGCCGCGAGATGCGCGGCCACCACGCCCGCGTCACCCCGGACGATGGGTCCGGTGAGGCCTCCCGCGAGGCCCCGGGCTTCCACGCCGCGCAGGGCGGAGCGCATCAGGGGCAGCAGCGCCGGCAGGGCGTCCTTCGGTGGAATGCCCGCGGCACCGAGCGCCGCGACCGCCGCGTCCGCCAGGGCCACCATGAGTCCCGCGCTCATCACCGCACCCGCGTGGTAGGCGGCCCGGTGTCCCTCTGGCACTTCCATGGCGTTCAGACCCACGTCGACGGTCATGCGACGGAGCACGTCTCTCAGCGCGCGTGAGCGGGTGCTGATGGAGGCGGTATGTCCCGCGAGGGAGTCGCGCGCGGAGGACACCGCGCAGAGTGGGTGGAACGAGCCCAGCGCGCGACCTCGTGGTGGGCCCAGCGCGTCCAGGGAGAGCGCGCCCGCGGTGTGCACGAGGGCGACGGAGCGGGGCAGGGTGGTGGCGAGTGTCTCCGCGACGTGGGGAACCTCCGCGTCCGGGACGCAGAGCAGGACGAGTCGCGCGCGCCTCAAGTCCTCGGGAGTCGCGGGCTTCAGGCCGAGGGCTTCGGCGCGAAGGCGTCCCTCATCGCTCCGCGAGTGCATTCGCACGGGCCATCCCGAGGCGCTCAGCGCGAGGCCCAGCGCACCGCCCAGCCTCCCCGTGCCGACGATGACGAGGGGCGGGCGCGTTTCGCGAGGTGATGCGCGGACGGCACGTTTCCGAGCGGAGCCCGTGCCTGTCCCGGGAGCGGGTTTCCCCGTCCCCTTGCCGCCGCGCGTCCGTGAGACGCGGGGGCTCATCGCACCCGCTGGAACGCGAGCTGACCGGCGAGCAGCGCGACGCGCACCTTGTCGCCCGCGCCGAATTCACCCGAGAGGATGCGCTCGGCGAGCGGTCCTTCCACGAGCCGCTGCACCATCTGTCGCATGGGTCGCGCCCCGAGCTGCGGGTCGAAGCCGCCCGACTTCAACAGGTGGCCCACCACGTCCTGGCCCGCGACGTATTCGATGCCGCGCTCGGTGGACAGCCGCTTGCTGCTCTCCTCCAGCAACAGCGTGGCGATTCGCGCGACCTCTTCCTCCTCCAGCGGACGGAAGGGAAGTCGCTCGTCGATGCGATTCCACAGCTCCGGGGGCAGCGCCTTGCGCGCCGCGGACGCCGCCAGCTCCAGCGCGTTCGTCGTCGCCGAGCCCTCGGAGCCAAAGCCCAGCGGACGACCCGTGCGAGAGAAGGCCTCCGCGCCCAGGTTGGTCGTCATCACGATGACGGTGTTGGAGAAGTCGATGTGCCGACCCTTGCCGTCCGTCAGCCGTCCCTCTTCCAGCACCTGGAGCAACAGCATCTGCACTTCGCGGTGCGCCTTCTCGATTTCGTCCAGCACCACGATGGACGAAGGGCGCCGACGCACCGGCTCGGTGAGCTGGCCACCTTCGCCGAAGCCCACGTAGCCCGCGGGAGAGCCGATGAGGCGCGAAACCCCATGCGCCTCCGACATCTCGCTCATGTCCAGCCGCACCAGCGCGTCGCGATTGCCGAACAGCACCTCCGCCAGCCCGCGCGCCATCTCCGTCTTGCCCACGCCCGTGGGGCCCAGGAAGAGGAAGCTGCCCATGGGCCGCCGCGAAGCGAAGCCCGCGTAGTTGCGGCGGATGACCCGCGCGATGCGCGCAATCGCCTCTTCATGCCCGATGACCCGCTCGCTCAGGTCCTGCTCCAGCCGCAGCAGGCGCGACGAGTCGTTCATCAACAGCCGCTCCTCCGGCACGCCCGCGAGCTTCGCCACCACCCGCGCCACGTCCGAGACCTCCACCACGTCCCGCCCCTCGCGGTGGCACCGGCTGCCCGCCAGGTCCACCACGGAGATGGCCTTGTCCGGCATGAACCGGTCCGTCACGTACCGACTGGCCAGCGACGCGGCGGCCTCCAGGGCCTCCGGCCGGTAGCGCAGCGCGTGGTGCTCCTCGTAGCGACCGATGATGCCGCGCAGGATCTCCACCGTGTCCGGCACCGACGGCTCGTGCACCACGACGGGCGTGAAGCGCCGCTCCAGCGCCGGGTCCGCGCTGATGAACTTGCGGTACTCGTCGTGCGTCGTGGCGCCGATGCAGGGGAACTCGCCCCGCGCCATGGCCGTCTTCAGCTCGTTGGCCGCGTCCTGCGGGCCGTCGCCCGTGGAGCCCGCGCCCACCAGCGTGTGAATCTCGTCGATGAAGACCATCACGCGGCCTTCCGCGCGGCGGACCTCTTCCTTCAGCGTGTTGAGCTTCTCGGAGAAGGAGCCCCGCAGCTGCGTGCCCGCGACCAGCGAGGCCATGTCCAGTTCAACGACCACCTTCTCCGCCAGGCTCCCGCGCAAGCTCAACAGCCGCTGCGCCACGCCCTCCACCACCGCCGTCTTCCCCACGCCGGCTTCACCCAGCAAGCACGGGTTGTTGGTGCGGCGCTTGCCCAGGACGTCGATGACCTCTTCGATTTCCCGCGCGCGGCCCACCACTGGATCCAACCGACCCTCGCGGGCCAGTTGGCTCAGGTTGCGGCCCAGCGACGTCAACATCGGAAACGCCTTGGGGTCCAACGCCAGCGAGGTGCCTCGGGCCGCCGGAGCAGCGGGCGCGGGCGTCGGCGCGGGGCGCGACACTGGCGCGGCGGCGAGGGGCGTCGAAGCCGGCGGCGGCACCGCGCGGGCCACCGCGGCGGGCGCGGCGGGGGGAGGAGCGGCCTTGGGC
>NZ_JABUMQ010000114.1:0-29939 GCF_013336645.1 Myxococcus sp. CA039A
GGTGGGGGACTCGGGGCAGGGCTTGTCGGGGATGCTCGGGCCTGAAGGGTCCGTGCCCGTCGCGGGGTTGCTGGTGACGGAAACGATGAGGTCGGAGAAGTTGTTGTTGGCCTGCTCGTGGGCGCGGTCGAAGTCCTCGAAGGCCAGCACGCGCCGCTGCGCGCCCGGGTGGTAGAGCGAGACGAGGTGCCGGCGCTGCGACGCGAGGGGCTCCGGATTCAGCGCATCCACCGAGTAGTAGGTCGTCCGGCCGTAGTCGACCTGGCCCCAATCCCAGCCGTTGGAGACAAGGAAGAAGCCAATCCGGGTGCCCGCGGGAAAGCGTCCCAGGCGCATGCGGTCACCCGGTGACAGCGTGCCCCCGGAGCCCCAGGCGGAGGCGTTGCCGAAGACGAGGTGCTTCTGCAGGCCCACCGTCGTGGTGGGCGGGCTGCTCTCCGGATAGGTGAAGTAGCCGAAGGCGTTCAGGAACGTCGCGGCCTCCGACACGAAGGTCACCCAGACATCCGACTCCGCGACGACGCGCACGTTGGGGTCGAAGCTCGACGACAGGTACTCCGGATGGTGCACCAGGACGGACTGTCCTTCGGGCAGCGCCAGCTGGATGTCCTGGAGGAAGTCCGCGGGAAGGCTCTCCGGCGGTGCCTCCTCCACGGCGGCGCGGGATGTGGCCAGGGCGGGCGGCGCGGATTCCAGGCTCGCCTCCTCCGAATGACAGCCCCACGCCAGCAACAGACACAACGGTGGCAGCACCCGGCGCACCGGGCGGTACGAAATGAAAGACATGTCAGGGGACTCCCTGGAGGGAAGGGATGGCTCCGCGAGAGCCCCTGGATTGAATGGCAAACTTCGCGTGCCGGCAATTCCGGCCGCGCATGGAATGGAGCGGCTAGGCCGAGCCGGCCGCGAGGTCCTGGAGGACCTGCCAGCGCGCGTAGAGGCGGTCGATGTCGGCGATGGCGCCGTCGAGCTCCTTCTGCACCTCCGCCACCTTGCCGCTCTTGCTGTAGATGGTCGGGTCGGCGAGCTGGACCTCCAGCTCCGCCTTGCGCTTCTCGGCCACTTCGATGGTGGCTTCCATACCGTCCAGCTCGCGCTGGTCCTTGTAGGAGAGCTTGACCGCCTTGCGCGCCTCCGGCTTCGCCGCGGGAAGGGGGGCGACGGGGGCGGGCTCGTCCTTCTTCGGCGCGCCCTTCGCGGCCATGGCATCCGACTGCTCCTTCAGCCGCCGGTACATCGCGTAGTTGCCCTCGTAGCGCGTGACGCGGCCGTTGCCGTCGAACGTCACGATGCTGGTGGCCACCTTGTCGAGGAAGTACCGGTCGTGCGTGACGAGCAGCGTGCTGCCACCGAAGTCCAGCAGCAGCCGCTCCAGCACGTTGAGCGTGACGATGTCCAAATCGTTGGTGGGCTCGTCCAGCACCAGCACGTTGGCGCCCTCCAGGAACAGGCGCGCCAGGAGCAGCCGGTTGCGCTCGCCGCCCGACAGCGCCTTCACCTTCATCCGCTGCATGGGCACGGGGAAGAGCAGGTCGTCCAGGTAGTCGCGCAGCGCGACCTTCTGGTCGCCCAGGTCCACCCAGTCCTCGCCCTGCGAGGCCGCGTCGTACACCGTCATCTCCGGGTCCAACTGCGCCCGGTTCTGGTCGTAGTACGCGACCTTGGTGTTCTTCCCGATGACGAGCTTGCCGCCGTCCGGAGGCAGCTCCCCCAGGATGACGCGCAGGAAGGTCGTCTTGCCCACGCCGTTGGGGCCGACGAGGCCCACGCGCTCGCCGCGCTGGAGCCGGAAGTCCACGCCCTGCAGCACCTTGCGCTCACCGAAGGACTTCTGGAGCCCCTCCGACTCGATGACGGTGTGGCCCAGCCGGGGCGCGGCAATCACACGCAGGTCGGCGACCTTGGGGCGCTGGAAGCCCTTCTCCGCCATCAGCTTCTGTGCCCGGTCGATGCGCGACTTGCTCTTGGTGCGCCGCGCCTCGGGGCCCCGGCGCAGCCACGCGACTTCCTGGGCAATCCACCGCTCGCGCTTGTGCTGCGAGACTTCGGCGTTCTCCTGCGCCACCAGCTTCTGCTCCAGGTACGCCTGGTAGTTGCCCGGATAGGACGTGACGCCGCCGCCCGGCTGGATTTCGACGATGCGGTCCACCAGCCCATCCAGGAAGTACCGGTCGTGCGTGACGAGCAGGAGCGAGCCGGGCAGCTTGTCCAGCTCCTCCTCCAGCCAGTCCACCGTGTCCGCGTCCAGGTGGTTGGTGGGCTCGTCCAACAGCAGCATGTCCGGCCGCGTGAGGAGCGCCCGGGCAATGGCCACGCGCTTGCGCAGGCCTCCCGACAGCTGCGCCACCGGGCGGTCCCAGTCCTTCACGCCCAGCCTGTCGAGCAGCGTCTTGGCGTGGTGCTCGGTGTCCCAGCCGCCCAGCTGTTCGATGCGGTCCGACACCACGGCGAGCTGCTCCATCAGCTTCTCGTGGGCCTCCGGGGGAGAGGCCTCCAGCTTCAGCGCGAGCTCCGCCTGGGCGGCCATCGCCTCGCGCAGGGGGCCCTGGGCCACGGACAGCTCCGAGGCCACCGTGGCGCCCTCGGCGAACTCCGGCTCCTGGGGCAGGTAGGTGACGCGGGCGCCACGGCGCAACTGCAGCTCGCCCGTGTCGGGCTTCGCCGCGCCCGCGAGGATCTTCATCAGCGACGTCTTGCCGGAGCCATTCACGCCCACCAGGCCCACGCGCTCACCCTCTTCGATGGTGACGGTGAGGCCCTGGAAGACGGTGCGACTGCCGAAGCTGAGCTGGACGTTGGCGGCACGAAGCAGCGTCACGGTGTTCTGACTCCTGAAAAGGCGAAAGGCGCCCCTCACTGATGAGGAGCGCCTTCCTTACAACCTCGACGTCGCGGTGGCGCGGACTACTTGCGCGCCGCCTGCTCGGCCGCGAGCTTCTCCTTGTACTGCGCCATCAGGGCCTCGGCCTCGTTGCGCGGCACCGGCGTGTACTTGGCGAACTCCATGGTGAACTCGCCCTTGCCCTGCGTCGCCGAGCGAAGGTCCGTGGAGTAGCCGAACATCGCGTTCAGCGGAACCTCGGCCACCGCAGTCACCTGGCCCTCGGCCGTCTCCGTGGAGAGGATGGTGCCACGGCGCTGGTTGAGCTGACCGACGACGGAGCCCTGGAAGTCCTCGGGCGCCGTGACTTCCACCTTCATCATCGGCTCGAGGATGATGGGCTTGGCGGCGGCGTAGCCCTCGCGGAAGCCCATGATGGCGGCCGTCTTGAACGCCATTTCGGACGAGTCAACCGCGTGGAACGCGCCGTCGTTGATGACCACGCGCAACCCGACGACGGGGAAGCCGATGAGGCTGCCCTTCTTGATGGCCTCGTTGAAGCCCTTCTCGCACGCGGGGATGAACTCGCGGGGGATGGAGCCACCGACGATGTCATCGACGAACTCGTACTGCTGCACCGCGTCCGAGGGCAGGGGCTCGATGTAGCCGCACACGCGCGCGAACTGACCGGAGCCGCCGGTCTGCTTCTTGTGCGTGTAGAAGAACTCGCCCTTCTGGCTGATGGTCTCGCGGTACGCCACCTGCGGCTTACCGGCCTGGACCTCGCACTGGTACTCGCGCTTCATGCGCTCGATGTAGATCTCCAGGTGCAGCTCACCCATGCCGCGGATGATGGTCTGCCCGGACTCTTCATCGCGGTGCACGCGGAAGGTGGGGTCTTCCTTGGTGAAGCGGTTGAGCGCCTTGGAGAAGTTGGCCAGGGCGGAGCGGTCCTTGGGCGCCACGGCGAGCGAAATCACCGCGTCCGGGACGTGCATGGACGTCATCGTGTAGTTCACCGTTCCATCGGTGAACGTGTCGCCGGAGGCGCACTCGACGCCGAACAGCGCGACGATGTCGCCGGCCGTCGCGTCGTTGATGTCGTCCATCTTGTTGGAGTTCATCCGGACGATGCGCGGAACCTTGACCTTCTTCTGGTTCACCTGGTTGAAGATGAAGTCACCCTTGGTGACGCGGCCCTGGTAGATGCGCATGTACGTCAGCTGCCCGTAGCGGCCGTCTTCCAGCTTGAACGCCAGACCGACGAAGGGCTTCTCCGGGTCGGACTCGAGGATGACCTTCGCCTCGTTGTTCTTCTGGTCCAGCGCCTCGTTGGTCGCCTCCTTGGGGTTCGGGAGGAAACCGCAGACCGCGTTCAGGAGCAGCTGCACGCCCTTGTTCTTGTAGGCGGAGCCGCACATGACCGGCGTCATCTTCAGGGCGATGGTGGCCCGGCGGACGGCGGCGGTGATCATGTCGTTCGGGATGGCGGCGTCGGACAGGAACAGCTCACCGAGCTGGTCGTCGACCTCGGCCACGCCTTCGATCATCTGCTGACGACGGACCTTGGCCTCGTCCAGCATGTCCGCGGGGATCTCCTCCTCGCGGACGATCTCACCGTTCTCACCGTCGAAGTAGAACGCCCTCATCTGGATGAGGTCGATGAGGCCCTTGAAGCGGTCCTCGGCGCCGATGGGGTACTGGAGCTTCACCGGGTGGTGGTTCAGCTTCTCCTTCAGCTGCGCGGCCACGCGGTCATAGTTCGCGCCGGCGCGGTCCATCTTGTTGACGAACGCGATGCGCGGAACGCGATAGCGCTTCATCTGCCGGTCCACGGTGATGGACTGGGACTGCACGCCCGACACCGAACAGAGGACGAGGATGGCGCCGTCGAGAACGCGCAGGGAGCGCTCCACCTCGATGGTGAAGTCCACGTGTCCCGGCGTGTCGATGAGGTTGATGTTGAACTCACCCCACATCGCGTACGTCGCGGCGGACTGGATGGTGATGCCCTTCTCACGCTCCAGATCCATCGAGTCCATGACCGCGCCCACGCCGTCCTTGCCGCGGACCTCGTGGATCTCATGGATCTTGCCCGTATAGAACAGGATGCGCTCGGAGAGCGTCGTCTTGCCCGAGTCGATGTGGGCAGAGATACCAATGTTACGAATCTTGTCGATGGGTGCGTTGGCGGCCACGATCCGGTCCTTCTTCTCTTGAAAGTGCCTGAGGGAACAGAGCAGGCGGGGCCCTTACTTCCCACGGGACTTGGTTTCCAGCCAAATCCGCATGACGGTGGGGTCCTATACTCCCACCTTTGTCTACAGATTCGGCCCACCTTATATACAGGGCGACCGGTCTCCCCGCTGCGCGGAGGGGCCGATCTGAATTCTTCCGAGGGTACCTAAACCATGAGTGCGAGCGAAAACTTCTCCGTGGCCAGAGCCTGGCTGCACGCCTTCAACGCCCACGACGTGGAGGCGCTGGTGGCGCTGTACGCCGAGGACTGCACCCACACGTCCCCCAAGATTCGGGTGCTGCATCCGGAGACCGGGGGGCAGCTGGTGGGGCGCTCGGCCCTGGGGAAGTGGTGGAGGGAGGCCATCGCCCGGCTGCCTGGCCTGCGCTACGAGGAGACGGCGCTGACGGCGGACGGAGAGCGCGTCTTCATGGAGTACCTGCGCCATGCGCCCGGCGAGGCGCCCATGCCGGTGGCGGAGGTGCTGGAGGTGCGCGGGGGCCGGATTGTCGCCTCGCGCGTGTACCACGGCTGAAACGGCCCCTGGCGCTGGGAATGGGCTAGGGTGGCGCGGCTCCAGAGGAGGACGGACGTGGCGACGAACCCCAGCGCTTTCGACAAGGACTTCGGCTACCTGCTGCCCTTCCTGGACAAGGTCGCCGCCGCCGCGGCCGAGCTTCCGGAGGGCTCCGCTCGCGAGGAGCTGACGCGGTTGATGGCGGAGGAGAAGGTCCGCTGGCAGCGCGCCCGGGAGCTGCTTCGCGGTGCCGCCGGGACAGTCGTGGACAGCGGGGCCGCGCCGCGCGCGCTGGCCCGGTCCTCCGCGGACGAGGTCCACGAGACGGCGCCGAGCCCCTCGGGGCTCACCGTGGGCAGTCTGAAGAGCGTGGGGAGCGTGAATCCTCCCCGCCGCCGCTGAGCCTCAGACGGTGCCGTGCTTGAGGTGGTCCAGCGCGTCGAACGTGGCCGCCTTGTAGGCCTCCGACAGCGTCGGGTAGTTGAAGCAGGTCTCGATGAACAGCCGCGCGGTGGAGCCGGTGAGCATCGCCACCAGCCCCACGTGCACCAGCTCCGAGGCCTGTTCTCCGATGACGTGCACGCCCAGGAGCTTCAGGCTCTCGCGGTGGAAGAGCAGCTTCAACAGGCCGTACATCTCTCCGATGATCTGCCCGCGCGGGTTGGTGGCGAAGGCGGCGCGGCCGGCCACGTAGGGCACCCGCTTCGCGCGCAGCCCCTCTTCCGTTTCCCCGGCCATGGAGACTTCGGGGATGGTGTAGATGCCGTAGGGCAGCACCGTGGCCAGGGCCTGCGGGCCTTCCAGCGTGAAGGCGTGCTCCACGGCGATGCGCGCCTGGTCCATGGAGGTGGAGGCCAGGGCGGGAAAGCCGATGACGTCGCCCACCGCGTAGATGTGGGGCACCGCCGTCTGGAAGCTGGGGCCCACCTCCACCTGTCCGCGAGCGCCCAGCTTCACGCCGATGTCCTGTAGCCCCAGGCCCGAGGTGTTCGCCGAGCGACCGGAGGCCACCAGCACCTGGTCGGTGTCCACCTCCTCCCCGGAGGAGAGCGTCAGGCGGATGGGCACCTCGCACGCGGCGGGCACGTCCACCTTCTCCACCGTCTGGCCGAAGCGCAGGCGGATGCCGAGCGCCTCCATGCGCTGGGCGAGCAGCGCGGAGATTTCGTCGTCGAGGAAGGGCAGCACCTCGGGCTTCACCTCCACCAGCGTCACGGGGATGCCCAGCGCGGCGAACATGCACGCGTACTCGCAGCCGATGACGCCGCCGCCCACGACGACGAGCGAGCTGGGGAGCCGTCCAATCTCCAGCACCTCGTCCGAGTCGTGCACGCGGATGTCGCCGAAGGGATACAGCGGAGGCCGGTACGGGGAAGAGCCGGTGGCGACGAGGATGACGGAGCCGGTGAGCAGGAGGTCCTCCGCGCCCTTTCGGCACACCCGCACGGTGTGCGCGTCCACGAACGAGCCGACGCCTTGCAACACCTGGACGCCATGCTTCTGGAGGTTGTGGCCAATGCGCTCGCGCTCCATGCCCTTCACGCGGCGCTCGCGGTAGAGGAAGTCGGAGACGGTGGCCTCGTGGCGCAGCGTGGTCTCCACGCTGTAGAGGCCTCGGGCCTTGAGGCCGGACAGGTGCAGCGCCGTCTCGCGGAGCGTCTTCGAGGGCAGCGTGCCGGTGTTCGCCGCCGTGCCGCCCAGCACCGACTCCCGTTCCACCACCGCGACGCGCTTGCCCGCCATCGCGGCCTGCACCGCGCCCCACTCGCCGGCCGGGCCGGAACCAATCACCACCAGGTCAAAGTCCACCATGGGGCGAAGGTACGCGAGGCCACGCGACCTTTGAAGTCACGGAAGGAGATGTTCCTCGAAGAAGAGGGCCGTCTTGCGCATCGCCTCGCGCGAGTCCTCCACGTCGTCCGTCAACTCGAAGCCGTGGTGACCCTCCGGAAGCTCCATCAGCGTGAGGGGGGCCCCTCGGCTCCGGGCCTCCTTCACGAAGTCGTCGAGGGCGGCGTTGAGCGGAGGAGTGTCCAGGCCTGCGCGCAGCACGAGCAGCGGCGGCACCTTCTTGGCGTTCGCCGCCTTCAGGCCGTCCATGGGCCCGAGGCCTCGGGGCACGTCCGGGCCTCCGAGCAGGGGGTACCACGCCACCGCGCAGCGCAACCAGGCGGGAGGCGCCTTGCTCAGCGCGGGAGACAGCCCCCAGAGCCCTCCGGCGGACATGGCCATGAGGCAGACGCGGTCCGCGTCGAGCGGCTCCGTCGCCGCCTGCTTGCGCACGAAGGCCAGCGCCGCGTCCACGCGCTTCTGGAGGTCGGCGACGCGTGTGAGCCACTGGGACTTCTCGATGCCCGTGGACGGGGAGCCCAGCTCCACCAGCGCCACCGCGAAGCCTTGTGTGGCCAGCCAGCGGGCCTGACCGGCGAAGGCGGGCAGGTCCCTCACGAGCGGGGTCAGGTCCGGGTGCAGCAGCCCATGGGCCAGCACGATGATGGGCACGCGTCCCTGGGACACCGCCTCCGGGATGTACAGGTCCAGCTTGTAGTCGCGGCCGCCCGCGCGCGTGTACGTGAGCGCCCGGCGGACCTGCACCTCCTCCATGCCGGGGATGGTGAGGACGGGCCGGGCCTTGGTCCACTCGGGCAGGGGGAGGCCCTGGAGCTCCGGAGGCATGGGGAGGGCAATCATCGGAGGGCCGAAGGCGGGCACCTCGCCGAAGCCCAGGTGCGTGCGCAGCCATTGGGCCCGGTCCCTGCGCGCGGCGTCGCCCAGCTCATGGCCTCCTTCGTAGACCTTGGCGAGCTTGGGCATCGTGGCCGCGTCGATGAACGTGTTGACCTGCGCGGCGGTGACCCAGGCGTCCGAGCGGCCATTCTGGAAGAAGAGTGCCCGGGGCGCCGCATGGCCCACCCCCACCACGCCGTCGAGCACCGCCATCTTCCGCACGAGCTTCGCGAAGTCCTCCTTGGACATCGCGTTGGCGAGCTGCTTCTCGTTGTCCAACTCCATCTCGCGGATGCTCTTGGAGTAGTCGCCCACGCCATTCATCAGGACGAAGGCGCGCAGCCGGGGCTCCACGCCCGCGAGGGCGCCGCCCACCATCGCGCCCATGCTGTGGCCCACGAAGCCCAGTCGCCGAGCGTCGACCTCCGGCCGCGAGGCGAGCAGGTCCACCGCGCGCCGCATGTCCACCAGCATTTGAAGGGACGAGTCGTAGATGGCCGCGCCCTTGAGCGAACCACGCCAGGGGGCCGGGCGGACATGGGGGGCATCGACCAGCAGCGACACCACGCCCGAGCGGGCCAGGGAGAGGGCCTCGTCGAGGAACTCGTTCTTCGAGCCTTGTCCCCAGTGCAGGAAGGTGAGGCCGGCGAATGGCCCGGGGCCCGGGGGCGTGACGAGGTAGGCGGGGACGCGTCCGCCCTTCGGGCTGGCGTACGTCAGCTCCGTCACCGTGATGTCGCCGCGCCGCTGCGCGCGGACCGTCTTCACGTCGAGCGGCGCCTTCGCGTCGTAGTCCGTCACGCTCCGCAGTTCGCCGAGGAGCGTCGCGGCGGCGGGCTCCTGCTCGGCTCGGGCCGAAGGAATGGTGAGCAGCGCCAGCAGGAGGACGAGGTAGCGCGGAGCGGGTCGATACCGGGTCATGGAAGCGCCTCGGCTTCGGACTGCGGGCCTCCCTGGAGTGGGAGGGAGGCCCGAGTCTGAGCCGTCCCCGCGCGAGCGCAAGTCTCGCGTGAGGTCAGGAGCGCGGGCCGTAGACGGGCAGGGGCGCTCCGACTTCGTAGGCCCCCAGGTCCGGCGCCGCGCCGCTGAAGCCGTCGTTGATGTTGGCGAGGGGCGCTCCCGCGTTCTCCACGGCCGAGCCCGTGCGCGGGCGCAGGTCGGGCGCGGCATACAGCGTCATCGGCGCGGCGGGGTAGGCGACGGACGCGGCGAAGACTCCGAGGTCCACCTGCACGGCGTTCTTTTCGGTGGTGCTGGCACGCAGGGCGCTCAGTCCCGTCAGGGCGCTGCCACCCCAGGTGGCGGTGAAGTTGCCGGACGTGGTGCCGAAGCCGTCGTGGTCCAGGTTGGCGCTCGCGGTGACCAGGTCGGGGATGTGGAGCACCCGCCCGTTGGCGTTGCCGCTGTTGTAGCCGTTGAAGGACCCGCCCGGTCCGCCGATGAACAGGTTGTTGCGCGAGTACAGGTTCGCCACGGGCCTGCCCGCGGTGATGCCGAGCCCGTCGCCATGCTTCACCACGGTGTTGTGCAGCAGCACGTCGCCCGAGCTGCCCCGGTACAGTTTGAAGGCGATGTGCACCGTGTTGTAGGCGGCGTTGCGGACGAAGTACGTGGGGCCGCCGAGGCTCGGCTGCGACGACAGGGCGATGAAGTTGTTGGTGAGGCGGTTGCCGACGATTCGGCAGTTGTGGAAGCAGAAGTCCGCCTCGACTCCATCGTCCGCGTTGCCGATGAGGTCGTTGTTGAGGATGTCGATGCTGTACTGGTCCACCGCGGCGTCGTCCTCCATCAAGGAGATGCCGTCGCGGAACCCGGTGACGCGGTTGTTGAGAATCACGTGGCCCGGGCCCGTGACGCAGATGCCCTCACCCTGGTTGTTGCCGTTGACGCCGAGCGAGGCCTCCGCCCATTGCGTGACACCTGTCACGACGTTGTCGGCGATATAGGCGTTCTCCGCGCGCAGGAAGGTGACGACGGCGTCGCCTCCGTTCGCGGTGGTGGCGTTGACGGTGGAGCGGGTGAGCACGAAGTGCTTCGAGCCGTTGAATCGGACGCGGCCGTTGATGGTGAGCCGGTCGAAGTGGACGTAGCTCTGGTTGAACAGGTTGATGGGGCCGGTGAGGATGGTGCCGGTGGTGCCGCGCAGGACGATGGGCTTGCCCTCGGTGCCGCTGCGAGACCAGTCGAACGCGCTGTATGTCCCCGCGCCCAGCTCGAGGATGTCGCCCGGCTGCGCGCCGGAGGCAACGGTGGCGAAGGTGGCGGGGGTCACCGCCTTGACGGGAGCACTCGCCATGGGGGTTGGCACCGCGCGCGTGGTCGCCGTCTCCGTCCGCGTGGTGGAGCCTCCGTCCGGGTCCGTGAGGGTGACCTCCAACTCGTAGCGCGTCCCGGGCTGGAGGCCGAACACGCTGCCGGAGTGGCGCGAGCCCCAGCTGAAGCCCTCGTTTGTTCCGGCCGGGATGCGGCGCAGCGGCAGGGCCTGCTGCCAGGTGCCCGTGCCGACGGGGCGGTAGCGGACGGAGACGACGCCGTTCGCGTTGGGGTCACCGGAGAAGGCCCACTCCACCGTCAGGTGGTGCAGCGTCGGGAAGGGGAGGGTGATGGCTCCAGGGACGGTGGCGTCGGCGCTGGTCGCCCCTCCGTCGGGGTTCGCCTGGGTACCTCCGTCGGGGTCCGGCTGGGAGCCGCTGTCCTCGCGCGTGCCTCCGTCGGGGAGCACGGAGCCATCGGGAGCGCCTGTTCCCGCGTCGTCCCCAGTGTCGTCGTCTCCTCCGCCACACGCGACGCAGAGAAGCAGCAGGACAGCGCAGGACCACTGCCGGATGAGAGCGTTCATGCGCCGGGATTCTGCCCGGAGCGAGGGCTCACCGCGAGAGAACCTGCTGTCGCGGGCGGTGTGGCACTTGCTGTCGGGGATGTGGGTGGCGCGAGCGAGCGCGCCGCGACGTCACTCGCTCGGTGGGGTGCGCCCCGAGTAGAGCAGGCCGTCGCGCACTTCCTCCTCGGTGAGGAGGCGGTAGGTCCCCTCGGGGATGTCGTTGAGCTCGATGCCACCCACGGCCTCGCGGTGGAGGGCGCGCACGGGGAGCCCCACGGCGCCGAGCATCCGCTTCACCTGGTGGTGTCGGCCCTCGGTGAGGGTGACCTCCACGGTGTGCTCGTCGCGGATGCGCACGGTGGCGGGGCGCGCGGGGCCGTCGTCGAGCGTCATCCCCTGGCGGAGGGGCTCCACGCGCGCTTCGTCGGGGGTGCTGAAGACGGTGGCCACGTAGCGCTTGGGCAGTTGCGTGTCAGGGGAGGTGGCGTGGGCGACGAACTTGTCGTCATTGCTGAAGAGCAAGAGGCCCGTGGAGTCCACGTCGAGGCGGCCCACCGCGTGCCACGTGTAGCCGGCCAGGTCCGGGGGCAACTGGCGCAGGAGCACCTCGAAGACGGTGCCGGTGCGGTGCTGGGACACGGTGGAGGACAGCACGCCCGCGGGCTTGTGGAAGGCGAGCACGCGCGTGGCGGGGGCCGACAGCGGGACGACCTTGCCATCCACGCGCACGACGGAGCCGGGGGGCACGGGGGCGAGGGGCATGAGCGCGACGCGAGCGTTGATGGTGACGCGGCCGGCGCGGATGGCGTCGTCGGCCTCCTTCTGGGGGAACACGCCTGCTCGGGCGAGCGCGCGCGACAGCCAGTCCGGCTTCTCCTTGCCCTCCCAGCGCTGGTGTTGCTGAGGGGCCTTGGGCTTGTCGTACTTGCGAGGCATGGGCTTCCAGGGGGCAGGTGACGCGAGGGCGGGTCGGGAGCACCGGGTGTCGTCGACCCGCCGCGAGGGCGGCGTCATATCATCACCAGTTCCCCGACGTGGCGCATCTCACCGCCGACGTCCGGGAGTGGCCGGCGTAGAGTCACGGGAATGACCTCGCGTGCCGGAACACCGCCTGTCCGGGATGAAACCCGGATGCATCCGCTGGATGGGTTCATCGCCTCGCTGGCGAGTCACTCGCTGTTCTGTGACGGCTGGGGGGACGAGCAGGCGTTCACGGGGCCGGGTCTGTCGGACCGGCTCTGCGCCCGGCCTGGCCCGCTCTCCATGAGCTGGGAGGCGGAGCAGTCGCGGGGGCGGCGTTGCTTCCGGGATGGCGCGTTCGACTCGCCCTGGGCGGCGCTGCCTCCGGAGGTCCGTCGCGGCAAGGTGCGGTGGTTCTCCTCCACGCGAGGTCGCGGGCGGGATGCGTGCGTGGTGCTGGCCTCGTCGCGGGACGAGGGATTCAGGCTCAGGACGTGGCTCTTCGCGCCGTTGGTCGACGAGGGCGTGGACTTGTTCTTCCTGGAGAATCCCTTCTACGGGACGCGCAGGGCGACAGGGCAGAAGGGGCCGCACATCCGCACGGTGAGCGAGCAGTTGAACATGAACATCGCGAGCATCGAGGAGGCGCGGGCGCTCGTGGCGCATGCGCGGCGGGAGGGCTACGAGCGCGTCGCGGTGGCGGGATACAGCATGGGTGGCTACATGGCGGCGCTCGCGGCGGCGACGATGCCGGAGCCCGTGGGAGTCGCGGCGCTCGCGGCGGGAGCGTCACCCGCGCCCGTGTTCACGAAGGGCGTGCACGGGCGCTCCATCGACTTCAAGAAGCTGGGAGGCTCGCCGGATGAAGCGGAGGCCCGGCTGCGACTCGCGACGATTCTGGACGCGGCGAATGCGTGTCTCTTGCCGCCGCCCGCGAAGCCGAGCGCCGCCGTCATCGTGGCGTGCGCGAGGGATGCCTTCGTGCCGTTGTCGGAGGCGCGAGCGCTTCACGCGCACTGGGCCGGAAGCGAGCTGCGCATCCTGGACGCGGGCCACATCTCCGCGCTCATCACCTCCGGGTCGGCGCTGCGCGGAGCGATTCGAGACGCGATCCATCGCTCCGGCGAGTGACCCCGCTACTCACGTCGAATCGTGTCCGGGTCCTCGCCCTCGGACATGCCCGGAGTCTTGCCCGGTTCATCCTCGGGTCTCCGCCGCTCTGCCTCTTGCTCGTCGCCCTCGGCCTTCCGCGGCGTGCGGCCTGGAGCCTCCTCCTCGCGCTCGTCCTTCCGGGGCTGGCCACCGCCGCGTCCCGGTTCATCGTCGCCCACCACCATCGACTCGTAGGGCATGTGATCCATGCGTGCTCCTCTCGCGGGTTCAGGACTCCTCCCGAAAGGTAGGGCCGTCCCCCGGGCGTGCCGCGCCGGGCCTTGCGGTCGCCCGCCCGCTCGCCCACCCTGCGCCTCCTCGCCCGCAGGAGCCGCCATGTCCCGCCTCGCCGCCTGTCTCGTCCTCCTCACGCTCCCCGCCGTCGCCGCCGAGCCAGCCCTCACCCCTCGCCGACCCGTCCACACCTACTCCATCGTCGCGAGAGACCCGGTGACGGGAGACCTGGGGGTCGCCGTCCAGTCCCACTGGTTCTCCGTGGGCGCCACCGTGCCCTGGGCCGAGGCCGGCGTCGGCGCTGTCGCCACCCAGTCGTTCGTGGACCCGTCCTACGGTCGTCTGGGCCTGGAGCTCATGCGCGCCGGACGCAGCGCTCCCGATGCCCTCAACGGTCTGCTCGCGGCGGACTCCGCCAGCAACGTGCGACAGGTCGCCATGGTCGACGCGCAGGGCCGCGTCTCCGCGCACACCGGCAGGAGCTGCATCGCCGCCGCCGGACACGTCGTGGGCGAAGGCTTCTCCGTCCAGGCCAACATGATGGACAAGGCCACCGTCTGGCCCGCGATGTCCCAGGCGTACCGCGACTCGAAGGGCGACCTGGCCGAGCGCATGCTCACCGCGCTCGAAGCCGCGGAAGCCCAGGGCGGCGACATCCGGGGCAAGCAATCCGCCGCCCTCATCGTCGTCTCCGCGAAGTCCACCGGCCGTCCCTGGCAGGACCGTCGCTTCGACCTGCGCATCGAGGACCACCCGGAACCTCTCAAGGAACTCCGTCGCCTCGTCACCCTCCAGCGCGCGTACAACTTCATGAACGAGGGAGACCTCGCCCTCGAGCACAAGGACACCGACGCGGCCCTCGCCGCGTACTCCTCGGCGGAGAAGCTCGCTCCCGGGAACATGGAGATGGTCTTCTGGCACGCCATCTCCCTCGTCGGCGTGGGCCGCGTGGATGAAGCCCTCCCGCTGCTCCAGCGCACGTACGCCGCCGATCCCCGGTGGCGGGAACTCGTCACCCGGCTGCCCGCTGCGGGGCTCCTCCCGGACGACCCGAAACTCCTCTCCCGGCTGACGGGCACGAAGCCGAAGCCCGCGAAGTGAATCGCGGACTCAGCCGCACAGGGAGCAGGGGCCCGAGCGTTGGGGATTCCTCTCGGTGGGACGGCGGGCGCGAGCGCTTGTGTCCACCGAGCGCGATGGAGAGGTTCTCAAGACGAGGACACCCATGCGCATCCCCCCGGCCCCATTGCTCGCGTTGCTCGTCCCGTTCATGGCGCTGGCACAGGTGCCTCAGGACGTGTCCCTCTCACCCGAGGAGTCCAGCGGTCCCAGCTACTGGTACTGGGTCGCGCTCCTCGTCATCGCCGCGGCCGTCTTCGCGTGGGTCTCGGTGCGCCTGTCACGCAGGCATCGAGGTCCGCCACCGACGTCGCGGCCACGACGCTCCACCCGCTCCGTCTAACCCGAGGGCCGGTGCTTGCGCAGCGTGTGCAGCGCGGCCAGCCACAGCCGCGCCTCCTTGCGCGTGAGTCGTGAGCGACGCAGTGGCGCGAAGAGGTCTCTCAAGGCCGTGCGCCCCGGCTGCTCGTCGATGAGGAATCCGCCCGAGCTGAGCACGCCCCCCAGCGTCGACTCCACCTGCGCCAGCTCCGTGTCCGTGGCCGCCACGGGCAGCGGACCCGGTGGCGGCGCGTGCTCCGCCAGCGTGGCCACGCGGACTTCATAGGCATACAGCAGCACGGCCTGCGCCAGGTTGATGGAAGGCTGCTCCGGCGCGGTGGGCACGGCCGACAGGTCGTGACAGCGCTCCACCTCCGCGTTGGTGAGCCCGCTGCGCTCATCTCCGAAGACGAGCGCCACCGTGCCCTGCGTCGCGCGAGTCACCAGCTCCTCACCCACCGAGCGCGGGGGCAGTCGTCGCTTGCCCTCCACCTTGCGCGAGCTGGTCCCCACCACCCAGACACAGTCGGCGATGGCTTCCTCCAGGGTGTCGGCGCGGCGGGCGCCGTCCAAAACATCCTCGGCATGGACCGCCAGCCGGCGCGCGGGCGTCAAATCCTCCACTTCGGGCGTCACCCACACCCAGTCCGAGAGGCCACAGTTCTTCAACGCCCGAGCAGCGGCACCCAGGTTCTCCGCGTTGCGCGGACGCATCAGGACGAAACGGACGGGCAGCACCATGCGCGGGGCACCTTAGCGTCTTCCGGGGCTCGGGCCTGGGCCGTTGACCCGGGCGCGGGGCCCCCCTATAGCGTGACGCCATCGACCGCCGGGTGAGGGCGCGGAGGCCACCGGGAGTGTGGCTCCGGGTACACCATGCGGGCTCGGGGACGCGTGGGGGCCGCGTCCCGGCCGTGTGCGTTCGACCACACCCCCCTCGATTCCAGACGTGCGCGCCGTCGGCACGTCACGTGAAGAACAGCTGGTACCTCCGGAGGAACCATGGGTTCGCAGTCTTCAGTCCTGACCACGCCGCACCGCGCGACACGCGCGGGCTGGCTCTTCGCCGTGCTGCTGGTAGGCACCTCGCTCGCGGGCTGCCAGAAGGAGAAGGAACCCGCGACCTCGCCTCCGCCGGCGACCACCGAGGCTCCGCGGGTGACGGGGACAGACGCCGGAATCGCCGCCGCCCCGGCGCCGGTGCCCGTCAAGCCGGAGTCGGTGACGCCCATCATCAGCGCGCCGGGCACCGAGAGCGTGCTTCCCCAGCGCGTCGTCATCGAGCTGGCCCGCTCGCTGCGCCCGCCGGATGGCGAGGTGAAGCCGGGCACCGTCGTCAACATCGCGCCCCGAGTCGCGGGCAACCTGCAATGGAGCGGGCCGTCCACGCTCACGTTCAGCGCCACGGGCTCCGGCTTCGCCTTCGAGACCGAATACACCGTGACGGTGGAGTCGCTGGAGACGGACGCTGGCGTGGTGAAGCCGCCCTCCGAAGGTGCGTGGACCCATCGCTTCACGACGCCCGCGTTCCGCTTCCTCCGCATGGAGCCCAAGCAGTTCGACCTGCTCAAGGGCCGCGTCGAGCTGGACCTCGCGTTCTCCGGCCCGGTGGAGCCGGCCGCCCTGCGTTCGCGCGGCTCCTTTCAGGTGGGAGGACAGGCCATCACCGACGTGAAGTGGCGCACCGTGGCCGGCAGCCGTGACGTCGTCACCGCGCAGCTGGCCCACCCGGGCCTCAAGGGCGGGGCCACTGTGCGCTTCGTCCTCCAGGCGGGGCTCGCCTCGGCCACGGACGGGAAGGCGCGCGCACCCGCGGCGGAGTCCACCTTCGTGCTTCGCGGTGGCAAGCGGCTGGACATCACCGGCATCGCCCGTCAGAGCGGGGCCTCCGGGCACTACCTGGAAGTGAGCTGCCGCGACGTGGAGATGTCCGCTCCGCCGAGCCCTCGGCAGAACATGGACTACGACGAGTTCTACTGGGACTCGAGCAACCGGGGCTGTGTCCTGGACGATGCCACGGCCGAGGCCGCCATCCACCTGACGCCGCCGGTGAAGGTGTCCGTCGCCCCCTCGCGGCGCGGCTTCCGCATCTTCGGTGACTTCAAGCGCGGCGTGTACTCGCTGCTCATCGGCGCGGGGACGACGTCCGTGGGCAACGGCACGTTGCTGGCGGACTTCGTGGAGGACCTCTCCGTCCCGGCCCGGCAGCCGCAGCTCTCGTTCTCCTCGGCGGGGCGTTACCTGCCGCGCAGCGCGTGGCGCAACCTGCCGCTGCAGCACCTCAACCTGGACAGCGTGGAACTCACCATCCGCAACGTGCCGCCGGAGAACCTCGTCTTCTGGATGAGCGACGACCAGCGCGAGGTCGCCGACGAGCGCACGTCCAACGTGGTGGTGAAGAAGACGCTGGCCCTCCAGTCCCCCGCGGACACCCTGACCACCACCTACGTGGACGTGGCCAACCTGGTGCCGTCCACGACGCGCGGACTCGTGGAGGTCTCCGTGAAGAAGGATGACCTCCAGGCGGCCTCGCGCATCCTCCTCACGGACTTGAGCCTCGTGGCGAAGCGGGGCGGACCCGCGCCCGGCTCCACGGACCGGGGCGAGGTGTGGGTCTGGGCGCTCGGCATCGAGAGCACCGACCCGGTGTCCGGTGTCGAAGTCACGCTCGTGAAGAAGAGCGGCCAGTCGGTGGACCGCTGCGTCACCAAGGGCGCCGACGGGTGCATGCTGAAGGTGCCCGCGGCGGGCGCGGACGACAGCGAGCCCTTCGCGCTCATCGCCCGTCAAGGCGAGGAGCTGACGTACCTCAAGTACAGCGAGCTGAAGATGGAGATCGCCAACTCGGACGTTCAGGGCGAGCCCTACCGCTCCGAGAAGGCCTACCGCGCCTCCCTCTGGTCCGACCGGGGCGTGTACCGCCCGGGAGACACGGCGCACGTCGCAGCCGTGCTGCGCGGCCAGGATGACCTGGCGCCGCCCACGGGCATGCCCGTCGAACTGGTGGTGGTGGATGCGCGCGAGCGCGAGTGGAAGAAGGTGCCGCTGAAGACGAACGAGGCGGGACTCGTCTCGCTCGACATTCCCTTCGAGGCATTCCAGGACACGGGCCGCTACCGCGTGACGCTAAAGGTCGCGGACCGGGACGTGGCCTCCTACGCCTTCAGCGTGGAGGAGTTCGTCCCCGAGCGCATGAAGGTGACCGCGACCACCGAGGCCCCCGGCTACGTGCAGGGCGTGGAGCTGCCCGTCGCCGTGGAGGCCGCCTATCTCTTCGGCGGCTCGGCGGAAGCAAGCCCGGTGGAGCTCAACTGCCGGCTACTGCCGTCGGACTTCAAGCCGAAGCAGAACGCCCAGTTCACCTACGGCCTGTGGCGCCAGGACGGCAAGGAGCCGCGTCCCGTCACGCTGGGGCAGGCCAAGGGCGTGCTGGATGCGAAGGGCCAGGCGGTCCTCAACTGCCCGGCGCAGGCGGCCATGGGCGGTCTGCGGGGCGCGGCGAAGCTCAGCGCGTTGGTCAGCGTCTTCGAGTCCGGCAGTGGCCGCTCCACGGTGAACGAGGCCAGCGTGCCCGTGCATCCGGAGCGCTACTACGTGGGTCTGCAGGCCAGCGTGGGGAAGGTGAAGGCCGGCAAGCCCTTCACTGTGACTGGCGTGGTGGTGGACTGGGACGGCAAGGTCGTCACGTCCGGCTCACTGGCGCCCAAGTCGGTGGAGGTCGAGTACGTCCGCCTGGAGGAGGAGTACGGGTACTACTACGACGAGTCGGAGGGGTATGACCGCTACCAGCGCTACCTGCGGCCGATTCGCGAGGGCAGCGCCTCGGCGAAGGTGGTGGACGGCCGCTTCTCCCTCAGCGTGACGCCGGGCGGAGATGCCGCGGGCTATCTGGTGCGCGTGCGCTCCGGCAATGCGCAGACGGACCTGGAGCTGGAGGGCGAGGGTCGCTACTACTGGTGGGGCGAGGGCTCGCGCGTGGACCAGACGCCGCGTCCGCTCAAGCCCACCTCGCTGGATGTCGCGGTGCCGGCGCAGGCCCGCGTGGGCCAGGCCATCACCGTGAAGGTGAAGGCTCCGTACAAGGGCCGGATGCTCTTCACGGCGGAGACGGACCGCGTGCTCGCCACCGAGTGGAAGGCCGTGGAGCCGGGCGAGGTGACGTGGACCTTCACGCCCAAGCAGTTCGCGCCCAACGTCTACGTGAGCACCTTCCTCGTGAAGGACCCGCATCTGGAGTCCCGCGAGGCGTTCATGCCGGACCGCGCCTTCGGCGTGGCCAGCGTCACGCTGGAGCCCGTGGACTTCACGCAAGCCGTGACGCTGAACGTGCCCAAGGAGGTCCGCTCCAACGACACGCTCAACGTGGACCTGGACCTGGGGGCGCTGGAGGGGCCGACCTTCGCCACGGTGGCGGTGGTGGACGAGGGCATCCTCTCCCTCACGCGCTTCCAGAGTCCGGACCCGCTCAAGCAGATCTTCACCAAGCGCGCGCTCGGCGTGGGCACCTACGAGACCATCGGCTGGACGCTGCTCGTGCCGCCCGGCGGCAACTCGCGCTCCACGGGTGGTGACGCGGAGAGCGATGCGAGTGGCCGGGTGCAGCCCGTCAAGCCCGTGGCGCTGTGGAGCGGCGTGGTGCTGGTGCCCGCCAGCGGCAAGCTGCGCCTGCCCTTCCAGATTCCGCAGTACCGGGGCGCGGTGCGGGTGATGGTGGTGACGGCCGGCCCCAAGCGCCTGGGCCGCGCGAGCGCGCAGGTGCTGGTGAGAGACCCGCTGGTGCTCCAGACGACGCTGCCTCGCTTCCTCACGCAGAACGACGAAATCCAGGTGCCCGTCTTCGTCACCAACCTGTCCGGCAAGCAGCAGGACGTGAAGGTGACGCTGGGCGCGGAGTCGCTGCCGGTGCCGGGCCTGTTGCAGCCCGCGACGGCGTCGTCGCCGCTCCAACTGCTGGGCAAGAGCGAGGGTCGGGCCCGGCTGGAGGATGGCAAGTCCACCACCTTCGTCTTCCAGGCGCGCGCGGTGCAGGCGGTGGGCGCCGCGCGGCTGAGCGTCGTGGTGGAAGGCGGTGGCTACACGTCGAAGGAGACGCTGGATGTGCCGCTGTCCCCGGCGGGCCCCCGCGAGCGGCGCGTGCAGCGCATCGAGCTGGCGGAGGGCGTGACGGACCTCTCCAAGCACCTCCAGGGCTGGGTGCCCACCACGGAGCGCTCCACGCTGTGGGTGACGACCAATCCCTATGCGCAGTCGCTCCAGCACCTGTCGTACCTGGTCCAGTACCCCTATGGCTGCATCGAGCAGACGACGTCCTCCACGCGTCCGCTGCTCTTCGTGTCGGAGCTGGTGGACACCGTGGACCCCACGCTGACCCAGAAGGGCTCCGTGGGAGACATGGTGCTGGCGGGCATCAACCGCGTGCTGTCCATGCAGACGTCCTCGGGCGGCTTCTCCTACTGGCCGGGCTCCACGGAGCCGGTGGAGTGGGGCACCGCGTACGCGACGCACATGCTGCTCGATGCGCAGAAGCTGAAGTACCCCGTCTCGCAGGACCGGCTGAACGACGCGATTCAGTGGATGAGCAGCCGCATGGGTTCCTACGAGAACGCCGCGGTTCGCTCGGATGGCCGCATCAACAGCGAAGAATCTTACATGCACTACGTGCTGGCGGTGTCCGGCAAGGGCCGCAAGGCGCGCATGTTGAAGCTGGTGGAGACGCTGGCCGAGAAGTCGAAGAAGGGCGCGCTCGATGGTCAGGAGCGTGAGGACGACTACATGCTCAAGGCCGGCCTGTGGCTCGCCGGAGACCGCCGCTACGAGAAGGAGCTGCGCACCCCGGACCTGTCGCCCGTCACCGACGAGCGCAAGAACAGCTGGTCCTTCTACTCGGACCGTCGGCGCCGTGGCTTCATGCTGAGCACGTACCAGGACCTCTTCGGCAACTCCGCCGCGGGGGAGCCCCTGGCGGCCATGGTGGCCGAGTCCCTCCAGGCCCACACGAGCAGCTGGTACACGACGCAGGAGCTGGTGTGGGGAATCACGGGCCTGGGCAAGCGACTGCAGGGCGCGGCCTCGCAGTTCACTCCGCCGGTGTTGACGGTGGACGGCAAGGACGTGGCGTCGCTGCAGGCGAAGGACGCGCGCGCGTCGGACCGGACGTGGGCCCTGGCTCGGGCCAGCGAGCGCAAGCAGCTCCAGCTCGACGTGAAGTCGAAGGACGCGGGGAAGCTGTACCTCGTGTTGAGCAGCGAGGGCGTGCGCGCGGACGGACAGGTGCGCACCGGAGGCGAGGGCCTCACGCTGAAGCGCACCTATCGCAAGCAGGACGGCACGGAGCTGAAGCTTCAGGCGTCGCCCCTGGCCCTGGCGGAGCTCATCTACGTGGAGCTGACGCTGACCAACACCACGCACGAGCGGGTGCAGAACATCGCGCTGGTGGACCGACTGCCGGCGGGCTGGGAAATCGAGAACGCGCGGCTGGGGCGTGGCGGCTCGGTGGACTGGGTGGGCGCGGACGCGCTGTGGACGCCGGACTACGTCAACATCCGGGATGACCGGATGGAGGTCTTCGGCGCGCTCGGGGCTCGGGAGTCGAAGAGCATCGTGTACGCGGTGCGCGCGGTGACGGCGGGGGCCTTCACCCTGCCGACGGCGGAGGCCGAGGCGATGTACGACCCGCGCATCTGGGCCCGCGAGGGGGGTGGCACGGTGCAGGTGTCCGGCCCGTGGAAGGACAGCCTGCTCTGATATGCGCCGCGCTCGCCACCTCCTGAAGAAGCTCGTGTGGTTCGCCGTGGGGCTCGTCGGCCTCACGGCGGTGGGGGTGGCGGCGGCGTGGGTGTTGCCGCTGCCGTCGCGGCTCTCCGCGCCGCCCTCGGTGGTGCTGGAGTACCGCGATGGCACTCCGGCGCATGTCTTCCTCGCGCCGGACGAGCGGTGGCGCATCGCCGCTCCGGCGGAGCGCATCGACCCGGCCTACCTCCGGGCCCTGCTCGCGTTGGAGGACAAGCGCTTCTATTCCCACCCGGGCGTGGACCCGCTCGCGGTGGCGCGCGCGGCCGTGCTCAACCTGACGCGAGGCCGCCGGGTGTCGGGCGCGTCCACGCTGACGATGCAGCTGGTGCGTATGCTGGAGCCGCGTCCGCGCACCTTCACCTCGAAGATGGTGGAGGCCTTTCGCGCGGTGCAGTTGGAGCTGCGTCTGACGAAGCAGGAGGTGATGGGCGCCTACCTCCAGTTCGTCCCGTACGGTCGCAACGTGGAGGGCGTGGAGGCCGCGGCGCTCGCGTACTTCGGCCACACGGCGGCCCACCTGAGTCCGGCGGAGATCGCCACGCTGCTGGCGGTGCCGCAGAACCCCAACCGTCGTTTCCCCACGACGGAGAACCGCGCCCGGCTGCGCGCGGCCCGGGATGACGTGGCCCGACGGCTGCTGGAGGCCCACGCCCTCCCACGCGGCCCCGAGGGCGCGACGGTGTCGGCCGAGCAGGTGCTCGCGGAGGTGCATGCCTCCGCCGTGCCCCTGGACTTGAAGGCGTTTCCTCGCGAGGCCCCGCACGCGGCGGTGTGGCTCCGGGCGCAGCGCCCTGGGCAGACGCGGCTGCGCACCACGCTGGATGCCGGCACGCAGCGGTTGGTGGAGCGGGTGATGCGCGACGGGGCGAAGGACCTGACGTCGCGCGGCGTCCACAACGGCGCGGCCGTGGTGGTGGAGCGCGAGCGGGGCGAGGTGCTCGCGCTGGTGGGCAACTTCGACTTCTTCGACGAGAAACACGGCGGACAGATTGTCGGCTTCGCCGCGCCGCGCTCTCCGGGGTCGGCGCTCAAGCCGCTGCTGTACGCCATGGGCATCGACCTGGGGCTGGTGGGGCCGGAGCAGCTCGTGGCGGACATCCCCACGACGTACGGCGGTTATGCCCCGCGCAACTTCGACGGCCGCTTCCTGGGCCTCGTGCGGCTGGAGTACGCGCTGTCCCAGTCGCTCAACATGCCCTTCGTGCGGCTCCTGGAGCGCGTGGGCGTGGAGCGCTTCCTGGGTTCGCTGCGCACTGCGGGGGTCGCAAGCCTCGTCCCGGAGCCCGGCTACTACGGCCTGTCCGCGGCGGTGGGCGGCATCGAGGTGACGCCCCTGGAGCTGGCGGGGGTGTACGTGGCGCTCGCGGGTGATGGCCGCACGCGGCCGCTGCGCCTGCTGGAGGAAGGGCAGCCGGTGGAGTCCCCCGTGGAGGTCATGTCTCCGGGGGCGGCGTGGCTTACGCGCAAGGCCCTGTCGCTGAAGGACCGGCCGGACTTTCCGGAGCGGCGCCGGCTGACGGGCCTGCCCGCGCGCGTGCACTGGAAGACGGGGACGAGCTTCGGGCACCGGGACGCGTGGGCCGCGGGCTCCGGGCCTCGGCACACGGCGGTGGTGTGGCTGGGAAATTTCGACCACTCGCCGAGCGTGCACCTGGTGGGCGCGGATGCGGCGGGCCCCCTGTTGTTCGACATCCTCGAAGGCGTGGGTCCCCGGGGTCGCTCGCTGCCAGAGGATGAAGTGAATGCGCCGGACGACTTGATGCGCGTGGAGGTCTGCGCGTACTCGGGACATCTGCCGACGGAGGCCTGCACGCAGCGCAAGGAGGTCTACGCGCGGCGCTCGGCGGTGCCCACCGCCCGCTGTCCCTACCACCAGCACGTGGAGGTTGACGTGGCCTCCGGGCTCGCGGTGGGGCCCACCTGCCGCGCCGGGCGGAAGACGGAGTCGCGGGTGTTCGTCACCTGGCCCGCCACCATCCGCCGTTGGCTGGAGGAGCAGCACCGCCGCCTGCCGGAGCCTCCCTCGGCGGCGCCCGGCTGTGAGCCCGGTGGCGAGCGCGCCGCGCCCAGCATCGTCTCGCCCGCCCAGGGCCACATCGCGCTGCTGATTCCCGGAGTCCCTCCGGAGCAGCAGGAGATGCCGCTGGAGGCGGAGGCCTCCCACGAGCGCGCGCTCACCTGGTTCGTGGACGGCGCGCTCCTGGGAACGGCGCGCGCCGACGAGCGCATGTGGTGGAAGCCCTCGGTGGGCTCCCACGAAATCCTCGTCACGGATGACCGGGGACTCAGCGCGAAGCGCACGCTCGTCGTCCGCGAGCGGCGCTAAGGCGAAGCACTCCGGCTCAGCGGACCTCCCAGCCCTTGTCGCCGCGCTCGTACTGCTGACCTGCGCGCAGCGCGCCGTAGAAGAGGAAGTCCTTCACGCCCACGACGGACTTCCCGTCGAACAGGCCCAGCTCTCCCTTGGGCATCAACTGGATGCCCAGCTCGGAGAGCTTCAGCCGCACCTTCGCGCCCGGGGCCACCGTCACGTCCGGCAGCACCGCGCCCACGGGGGTCCTCACCAGGGTGGGTGCATGGTCGCTCTGCGCCAGGCTCACCCGCAGGTTCGTGGTCAGCACCATGCCCTTGAGCGACAGCGCCACCGTGCCCCGGTTGCCCACGTCCACCCAGCCCGCCACCGGGTCGAACGCCTCGAACACCAGGGGCGAGCCCTGGGCCTTCAGCCGCGCCCAGTCCTTCTCCACGAAGGTCCGGCGCTCCTTCACGTAGCGCTTCATGTAGTCGCGGCCCGCCTGGAACTGGGCGAAGTCGGTGTACGGGGCTCCACGCATGTGCGGGGTGATGAGCGCGTGCAGCGCGTCGATGTACGGGTTCATCACCTCGGGGGTGAACAGCTCGTCGAGCGCCTTGTCGAGCCGCGCGCCCAACTGCTCACGCAGCGCGGGGTTGGCCAGCACGCGCGTGCCCAGGTTGGAGAAGACGGGCAGGTAGCCGGGATAGGACTGCGTCTCCGTCTTGCGCTGCAGGTACATCCTCTCCGTCCACGCGTCCGTCAGCGTGAAGTTGAACAGCGGGTGGCGCATGTTGTTGGAGCTGGTGCTCATTCCCTCCACGGGATTGAGGTACCACCAGCGCGCGTCCACGTTGTTGAGGTCCCAGGGCACGTAGGACCACTTCGCCACGGCCCGGTCGTAGATGAAGTAGCTCTCCGAGTCCTCGACGAAGTTGTTGGACATCAACGCGTCCAGCACCATGGAGCGCAGGTAGTGCTCGAGCTGGAGGTGTTTCTCCAGTGCTTCGGCGAACTGGGGCTCCGGCGTGTGGTTGATGACGTCCAGCATGGCGAGGAGCGCGTCGTCCGGTTGCTGCTCGTTCGTCTTCTTCGTCCAGTCACCCTGGTAGGGCACCTTCCACGTCTTCAGCTCGCAGTCCTTCCAGCCGCACCGGTAGATGGTGGCATCGTCGTCCGCGAAGGCGTGGGCCTTGAGGAAGGCCTTGTTCACCTGCTCGATGTCCAGGAACACGCCCTGGTACTGGCCATTGAGCTTGAGGCGCACGTAGGTCGCCTTGGACGCGGGCACGCGCATCGCGGCCATCAAGTCGAACGCCATCTTCTCCGCCAGCATCGTCGCATCGGCGAACTCGGCCACGAGGTTGAGTGACGTGCGTCCCTCGAACCGGGCGTCCTTCTCGAAGCTCACGTTCCAGCTCTTCTTCGGGAAGTAGCGCGCGGAGGCACCTCGCAGGCGCACCTTCACCTGATACGTCGTCCCGCCCGCCTTGAAGACGGCGTCCTGCTCCGGCGTCCACACGTCCGCCTCGAACTTCTTCATCGCCGCCTCGGGGATGATGAGCTCGTACTCGGGCACGCTCGCTTGCAAGGCTGGCATCGTGAAGGGCCGCTGGGCCTCGGGCGTCACCGGAGGCGGGTCCACGGGGGGCGGGTCCACCGGCGGAGGTTCCACGGGCGGATTTGTTGGAGGCGGCTCCTCGATGATGACGGGAGGCGATTGAGTGGGCGAGGACGGGGCTCCAGAGCCGCAAGCCCACAGCCACATCACCGGAAGGCAGAGCAAGAGTCGTGAGCGAGTCATCGCCGGGTGTTGAGCAAGGCTCGTGCCTCATGGAGGGAGACGTGCGCCGCTCGAAAGTGAACGAAGCCAGTGCCCTGAGACGCCGTGGGGTGGGTAGTTGATGAAAGGGATTTCCCTTCCTGGTCCGGTCATTTGCTTCACCCTGGAGGGCTGAGGACCCGTCGACCCCTGGGTCGGCGTGAGGGCTTCTTGAGAAGGGGCTGAGTCGCACGCGAGCCTCCCTGGTGGGGCAGGCGGGCAGGCAGGGAAGCCTTCTTCCCTTCTTCCCACCGCTGTTCCCGACGCGGAACGTCGGGCCTAGCTTCTTCAGGAAGAGGGGAGCGCCGCGACAGGGAGACGCCCGCGATGGAGACCTGGAACCAGTCGTCTGATTCCGCCCGCAATCACACGCCGCTGATGGTGAACCGCCGTATCGACGAGCATGTAGAGGCGTGCGTGCGGCACATGGCGACGCACGCGGACCGGCCGGAGATGAGTCGCTACCTCCAACGGTTGGAGCGCGAGTGGGACCTCAACCGCGCCGTCATGGTGGGCACGGCCGCGATGGGGGCGCTGGGCCTGTTGCTGGGCAAGAAGGATGGCGGCCGGTGGCGGGTGCTGAGCGCCGTGGCCGCGGGAGTCCTCCTCCAGCACGGCGTCTTCGGCTTCGGGCCCTTGTCCGCTCCCTTGCGCGCGCTGGGCATCCGCTCGCGCCGGGAAATCGACCTGGAGAAGTTCGCCATCAAGGCGCTGCGCGGTGACTTCGAGCGCATCCCCAATGACGGCGGGCCCATGGCGAAGGCCAACGCGGCGCTCGTGGCCGCGCAGTCCTGACGCCGCGTCCCCAAGCCTCACCAGCCCCCGCTCACCTGATGAAGGGAGCGGGGGCGGCCTTGTCGCCTCAGTGCCGAGGCGAGGTGTAGCCACCACCCTGCGCCGGCATCAGCGCGGGGGACCCGCCCTGGGGTGGGCCGTTGTTCGTCGCGCCGGTGTTCCCCTGGTCGAAGAAGCCGTTGAGGCCGGCGATTCCCAGCGAGAAATTCGTCACCCAGCCGGAGTCCGGCTTGCCGGCCTTGGCGCCGATGTCGAGCGGCCTGCCGAAGTGCAGCCGCAGCAGCAGGGGCCCCAGCGCCAGGTTCACACCGACGACGGCGTTGAGCACGCGGTGGTCCCACAGGTCCTCGGCGCTGTTGCCCACGCCACCCACGTCCATCGCCGCGATGGCTTCCAAATCACTGAGGAAGGCCACGCGGATGATGTCGTTGAGGGGCAGCTGCAGCTCCAGCGTGGCGTAGGTGAAGTTGCGGCCGAGCAGCCACCGCTCGTCGCCGAAGTTCACGCCGCGCAGGGTGTCGAACGACGACAGGAAGTAGGAGCGCGCGTAGCGTCCGCCCAGCGTCGTACCCGCGCCGCCGCGCAGGAACAGGTGGGTGCGGCCGTAGATGGGGAAGTAGCGCTCGGCATCCAGCCGGAGGTTGCCGTAGGCCTCGCTGTCGAAGGGCTGCACGCCCAGCGTCATCTCCAACAACGCGGAGCTGCCCGACAGCGGACCGGTGGCGTAGTGGTATTTGAGGCTGTCGTAGCCCACCTGTCCGCTCAGCTCGGTCTGGAAGCGGATGGAGCCGTTCTTCGCGTTCCACAGCGACAGCAGCTCCCGGTTGGCCTCGTTGCGGTCCGCGAAGAAGAGGCGGAACTCGGTCTGGTCGTCGAGGAAGTACTTGGTTCCGCCCATGCTCAGGTCGCCCTGGACGAAGAAGAACGTGCTCAGGGGATAGCGCAGGCTGCCGAGCGCGCCGAAGTACCGCTCCGCCGACGTGAAGAAGACGGGCAGGTCGTCGAACGTCTGGTCCACGCGGAAGCGCAGCGACTGGAACAGACCGCCGCCCCACGTCGTCCGGCCCGCGTCGTTGATGTACAGCATGTAGCCGTCCGTCAAATCGAAGCTGCCGTACACCGCCAGGGTGAGGATGAACTGGTGGTCCCTCATGCGGTCGCTCGCCGCCGCGAAGAGCTGACCGACGAAGCCGCCGCCGCCCGCGCCCGCGAAGCCGAAGATGGGGCCGAACTCCAGGTTCTTTCTCGCGAAGGGCTCGTACGCCTGCGCATCCGTGAGCGGGCGCACCGCCAGCGGGTTGGGCGGCTCCGGAGGAGGCTCCGGCGCCACGTCGAGCGCGAGCATGCGCGGAGGCCTGAGCACCGCGGGCTTCCGCTCACCCGACACGTGGAAGAGCATCCACAGGCCACCCTCGGGGCCCGGGCCCGGCTCGAAGACGCCGGTGGTCAGGTCCGTGCGGCGCACGATTCGCCCATCCGCCATCAGCTCGTGCAGGTCGGAGCTGCTGTTGTTGAAGGCGGTGAAGAACACGCGGCCGTCGACCAGGGCCAACGGGTCCGCGTGGTCTCTCTCCTCGCTCGTCAGCCGCTCCACCTGGCGGGGTGCGTCCAGCTTCACTCGGAAGAGGTTGAACTTGCGGTGCGACGTGGCGTCCGACGTGAAGACGATGCCCGCGGGGCCCCACGTCACCTGGCGCTCGGAGAACACGTCGTCGGTGAGCTGCAGGGGCTTGGCGTCCGGGCTCGCGTTCAGGTCGATGACGTAGACGTCGCGCAGGCCCTCGTCCTGGATGCCGATGAAGGCCACGTAGCGCCCATCCGGCGAGAGGGCCGGCGAGTACGCCGCGAGGATGCCGTGCTTGTCGATGCGGTAGGCCTTGCGGTCGCCCACCTCCAGTTGCACCGACGTGCCCACCTCCCGGTCGATGCCGGTGCGGATGGGGTTGCGTCGCACCAGCACGTCGTTGGCGCGCTTCTCCACGGTGTGTTTGTAGTCCTGCACGTAGATGATGTCGCGACCGGTGATTTCGGCGACGAAGGCCAGCTTGTCCTTGGACAGCGCGAAGCTGCGGCCGGAGATGGGGTGCAGCGACTCCACGCCGGGCACGCCGTCACCGGCCACCTTCACCGCCTTGTCCGGCGCGCGCGGGTCCATCACATACAGCCGGCTCTCGCCGGTCTCGGGGACGATGGTGCGCAGCGCCAGCAGGGTGCCGTCCGGCGAGCTGGACATCGCGGTGATGTAGCCCGGGGCCTTGTCGAGCAGGTCCAGCGCGGGCGCGGACTGCTCCGAGCCGAGGTACGTCTTGTAGGCCCGGCGCTTCAGCCAGTTCTCGAACCGCGCGGACAGCCGCTTCGGATCATCCCCCGTCAGGCGCTCCAGCAGCTCCTCGAACTTGAGCGACGGGGAGTCCTTCGAGCCGCCCACCAGCCGGGGCGAGTCCTCCAGCACGCGCTGGATGAAGCCCTTGCCGTACTCCTCCTCGAGGAAGGCCACGCGCACCTGACCGACCTTGTAGATCCACAGGTAGCCGTAGGGCCCGGGGGAGAAGAAGTCGAGGAAGGCGTAGCCCTTGTAGAGGTCCGGATTGACGAGCAGGTCCCGGACGAGCATCTCCGCCTCGGGGTCCATGCCGCGCTTGGCGTAGAACTCGGCGATACCTTCGATGAACCACAGCGGAATCGCCTGGAGGGGGTCGCCGAACACCTTGGCCTGCTCGGCCACGGTGCGCGTCTTCTGGATGGTGAACTGGTGCGCGAGCTCGTGGGTGCTGATTTCCTCGAAGAGTCGGTGATCACCCAGGTACGGCAGCGTGAGCTTCAGGTCCTCGGTGCTGGTGACACCCAGGGTTCCCTCGGACAGCGGGAAGAGGTTCGTCTGAAGGAATTCCTGGTAGCTGCTGTAGAGGATGTACGGGAAGGTCTCCGTGGGGACGTACTGGAAGGTGTCCACCAGGTACCGGTACGCCTCTTCGATGAGCGGCGCGGCGCGCTCGGCGACGACGCGCTCTCGCTCGTAGAAGTAGAAGCGCACGCCGCCGGCCTTCGCGCCGAGCGACTTCGCATAGGTGTAGTTGAAGCCGCCGTCGGGGTTGCCGCCCAGCGCGGGGCCACCGAGCGCGGGCCCGCTGCCGAGGGCCGGGCCGCCGTCTCCGAGCGCGCTGCTCAGGGGCGTGCCGCCGTCCTCTCCGCCCGTGACGCCCGCGGTGGCGCCCGAGGGAGGCGTGCCGCCGTCCTCGTTGTCCGCGACGGCTCCCGTGGGAGGCGTGCCCGAGTCCTGCGGCTCCGCGAGCTGAGGTGCGGGGCTGGGGGAGAGGGTGGTGGAG
>NZ_JABUMQ010000115.1:0-29797 GCF_013336645.1 Myxococcus sp. CA039A
GGGTGGGGTCCTCGTCCCAGTCCCAGTCGGGCGCCTCGGGCTCCACGATGCAGCCCGCGAGTGTTCCCGCGAGCGCGATTGCCCACCAACGACGCGCGTGCATGTGTGACGTGCCTCCGGGGGAGCCTAGGGGTCCGGCCTTGCTGCGGGGATGGCTCCACCGTGCCCCTGGACGGGGGGCGGCGAGGTTTATTCACGGACAGCGCCAGGAACCCTCACGAGGAGGGTCCCCGGCGCCTCAGGGCCGTGGAGTTCTCATCGTCAGGCTACGGGGGGCCTTCGGCGCTGAAGGGAGAGAGGGGTATCAGATGGGTGTCTCCTGGCACTGGGGGAGCAGCGAGGCCTCTCCGAAGCTCAACTCCGACATGTCGTAGGGACACGGAGGGAGGGAAGCGCACCCTTCGTTGTTCTGTCCGGAGCAATTGTTGTCGATGGCGTCACGGCAGATCTCCGCTGCGCCAGGGCTGACGGCCCCATTGCTGTCGTTGCAGTCCGTGGCGTTGGCAACGTAGCCGGCCGGCCGCGCACAGCTCTGAGTGGTCTGGCTCGCGTTGCCATAACCGTCGCCGTCCACATCCCGGTACCAGGTTGATGTCGCGCCTTCGTCCACGGCACCGTTGCAGTTGTTGTCCACTCCGTCGCAGGTCTCCGAGGCACTTGGGTGGATGCTGGAGCTGCCGTCATGGCAGTCGCTGGTGTTCGCCACATGGCCGGAGGGCTGCGAGCAGGCCTGCGTGGTCGAGGAGGCGTTGCCGTAGCCATCGCCGTCCGCATCTCGGTACCAGGTCGATGTCGCGCCTTCGTCGACGGAGCCATTGCAGTTGTTGTCCAGGCTGTCGCAGACCTCAGTGGCTCCGGGACTGGAAATCGCGCTGCTGTCATTGCAGTCGGTGGAGCTCGTCACGTAGCCGGAGGGGCGTGAACAGGCTTGGGTGGCGGTCGACGCGTTCCCGTAGCCATCTCCGTCCGCGTCCTGGTACCAAGTCGACGTCACGCCCTCGTCCACGGAGCCGTTGCAGTTGTTGTCCTTGCCGTCACACGACTCAGTGCGCCCCGGCCGGATGCTGGAGGTGGTGTCATCACAGTCCGTGCCATCGGCCACGTGCGAGGAGGGTTTTCGGCAGTTCTGCACGGAGACGCTCGGGTTGCCATACCCGTCCAGGTCGCCGTCCAGGTACCACGTCTGGAGGGGAAGGCCCTCGTCCACCGAACCACTGCAGTTGTTGTCCACGCCGTCGCAGGCCTCCGTGGCCGCGGGGTGGATGGTCGCGCTGCTGTCATTGCAGTCGCTGCTGTTCGCGACGTAACCCGAAGGAGGAGCGCAGGCGGCACTCGTGGATGACAGCTTCCCATAGCCATCACTGTCGAAGTCTCTGTAGTACGTGGTCTTCACTCCCTCGTCCACCGAACCACTGCAGTTGTTATCCACGCTGTCGCAGACCTCCGTGGCTCCGGGGTACGCATTCGCCCGGGTGTCGTCACAGTCGTCGTCGTTCGAGGAGTAGCCCGTGGGTTGGGCGCAGGCCATGACGCTCGGGGTCCAGTAGCCGAAGCTGTCGCCGTCCGCGTCGCGATACCAACGTGTCTGGACCCCTTCGTCCACGGAGCCGTTGCAGTTGTTGTCGATGCTGTCGCAGGCCTCGCTCACTCCGGGCTTGATGCTCGCGCTGCCGTCATTGCAGTCGCCGGAGCGTGTCGAGTATCCAGTGGGCTGCGAGCAGGCCTGGGTGGCGTCCGCCGCGTCCCCGTAGGTGTCGCCGTCAGCGTCCCGGTAGAAGGTGGACGTGACGCCTTCGTCCACGGAGCCATTGCAGTTGTTGTCGACGCTGTCACAGGTCTCCGCGGCGTTGGGCCTGATGCCGACGTTGCCATCATTGCAGTCCGTGGCATCCGACACGTACCCGGAGGGCTGCCTGCAGTTTTGCAGGGAGATGCTCGCGGCCCCGTAACCATCCGAGTCCGCATCCCGGTACCAGGCCTGAGTGGTGAGGCCCTCGTCGACCGCGCCACTGCAGTTGTTGTCCACCCCATCGCAGACCTCCGAGGCTCCCGGGTGGATGTCCGCGCTCGAGTCATTGCAGTCTGTCGCGCTCGCCACGTAGCCCGTGGGCTGACGGCAGCTCCGTGTCGACAGCGTGGACCGACCATGGCCATCGCCGTCTCCATCCAGGTACCAGTCCTGGGTGGGAAGCCCTTCGTCCGCGCCTCCCGCGCAGTTGTTGTCCACGCTGTCACAGACTTCGGGGGCCGCCGGGTGGATGGCCGCGCTGGCGTCATTGCAGTCCGTCGCGTTCCCTACGTAGCCCGCGGGCATCGAGCAGGCCTGGGTCGTCGTACTCGCGGTGCCGAAGCCATCGCCGTCCTCATCGCGGTAGAACGTGCTCAGCACGCCTTCGTCCACCAGGGCGTCGCAGTCGGTGTCCGCACCGTCGCAGACCTCCGCCGCTCCGGGCTTGATGGACGCACTTCCGTCGTTGCAGTCCCCCGACACGGACGCGTAGCCCGCGGGCTGACGGCAATCCCGCACCGTGTCAGCCGCCATGCCAAAGCCGTCACCATCGGTGTCGCGGTACCACGTGTGCTGCGTCAACCCTTCGTCCGCCTGCCCGTCGCAGTTGTTGTCCACGCCGTCGCACAGCTCCGGCGCAATCGGATTGAACGTGGCCTTCGTGTCGTCGCAGTCCCCCGCGTTGGGCGCATGGTCCACCGGACGCGCACAGGCCTGCATCGACTGCGATGTCACACCGTAGTTGTCGTGGTCCATGTCCAGGTACCACGCCGTGAAGGTCAGGCCGTCGTCCGACTGCCCGTTGCAGTCGTTGTCCCGGTCGTCACAGACCTCCGCTGACGGCCCCTGCTTCTGCACACAGTCGAGGACGCCATGGGTGCAGTACCTCACGCCCTCGCCGCACACGCCCTTGTCTCCCGTCTCGCACGTCACGAGTCCGCCTGGGTTCCCGTCATCCACTTCGCCGTCACAGTCGTTGTCCAGGTTGTCGCACTGCTCGACCGACGCGGACTGGTTCTGCGTACACACCACGCTGCCACCCGTGCACGCGGTGGTGCCCGTCGCGCAGACCCCGAGCAACTCCGTGTCGCACGTCGTGCCACCACCCGGGTTGCCATCGTCCGCCACGCCGTCACAACTGTCGTCCAGCCCGTTGCACTGCTCCGACGCACCCGGGAACGTCGTCGACGTGAAGTCGTCACAGTCGACGTCCTCCACGTAGCCGTCCGGCGCGGTACACGACTCCAGGGCGATGTACTCGTCCCCAAATCCGTCCATGTCCCCGTCGAAATAGAATGTGTTGAGCACCAGGCTCGCCACCGGAGCCGTCGTGGCCGCCGTGGTCGTCGCACCCGTGCCGAGCTGCCCTTGTCCGTTGTTGCCCCACGCCCACACCGGGCAGTCCGGACGCACCGCCAACGCGTGGTGGTAGCCCGCCGCGATGGCCGTTGCGTCCGTCATCCCCACCACGTCCACGGGAACCACGCTGTTGCCTCCCGCCACGCCATGGCCCAACTGCCCGGAGGCGTTGAGTCCCCACGTCTTCACCAGCCCGTTGCCCATGATGGCCATAGAGAACGAGTGGCCCGCGCTCACCTGCGTCGCCGCGAACAGTCCGTTGACCGCGGTCGGCGTCAGTACCGGCGTGGATCCCGGCGTTCCGCTGCCCACCTGGCCTGACGAGTTCTGTCCCCACGCCCACACGTTGCCGAACTGCTCGTCAATCACGAGCGAGTGGCCCGAGCCCGCGGCGATGGCCTTCGCCCGAGGCAGGTTGGCCACCAGCGTCGGTACCAGGATGGAGGGCGTTGCGCTCCCCGTGCCCACCTGTCCGAAGTCGTTCTTGCCCCAAGCCCACACCTTGCCGTCCGCGTCCAACGCGAGCGCGTGGTTGTGGCCCGCCGCGATGGCTCGAATGGTCGGCAGGCTGTTCACCTCACGCGGCGTCGGCTCCGCGCTCGTGGGCGCGGTGCCCTTGCCCACCTGGCCGGAGGCATTCTGTCCCCAGGCCCAGACCCGGCCGTCCTGCCCCAGCGCCAGCGAGAAGTTCCCATTCGCCGCGATGGCTCGGATGCCGGAGAGCGCCGCCACCTGAGTGGGCAGAAGCACCGTGCCTCCCGCCATGCCGAGGCCCACCTGCCCGAAGTCGTTCTTGCCCCACGCGAAGACCTCGCCGTTCGTGCCGAGCGCGAGCGAGTGTGTCTGGCCCGCCGCCACGGCCTTGATGGACGGCAGCCCGATGGCCTTCGTCGGACTGGTCACCGGCGTGTTGTTGTTCGGGCTCCCCGTGCCGAGCTGGCCGGACAGGTTCTGTCCCCAGCCCCAGACCTCGCCATTCCTCTGCACGAACAGCGAGTGGTAGGCACCCGCCGCGACGGCCCGGTCCACCTTCACCGGCGACGACAGTTTTTGATGGGTCGTGGTCGGCTCCGACCCATTGTCAGACATGGGGGCGGGGTCACCGCAAGACATTGCGACCAGCATCAGGGGAACCACGTATCGAACAAATGGATTTTCCGGCCGTCGCGGGCATTGCCTTCTCAAGGGGTGCTCCTGTGGTGCTCCAGAGCCCGGCCTCTCGGGCGAGGAGCATGGGGGACGGACCTCCCGTGGGGGCGTGGGGTTGGGTCGACACCCACGACACGGTGAATGGGTCCAGTTCAAACCAAGGGGAGGTTTGAGCGCAGTCGGTCTGCCACGGGGGTGAGGGCCTTTGAATGGTGTGGTTGATTTGTCGCGGGTGTCCAATGAAATCATCTGGCTTTGCGCGTCGTGGTGTTTTGTTTATCCATGGGTGGGGGATGGCTCGGTGAGATTCCCGTCGGGTGGGTCGCCCGGAGCCGGGTAGATTCGGTCCCATGGCTGGCTCACCTCGCGTCCTTCTCCTCGCTGAACGCTTCCCGCCCGATATCGGAGGGCTTGCTCGCAGTGGCGCTCGCACCGCTGGCGCACTGGCTCGGCTGGGGGCTCGGGTGGACGTGCTGGCGTGGACACGCACGGCGGCTCCTGGAGCGTTGAGCACGCTGGATGACGCGGGCGAGGTGACGCCGTTTGCTCGCGGTGTCACGTTGCATCGGCTGGGCCTGTTCGGGAGCAGCGACCTGTCGATGCAACACACGCTGGACGTGCTCGACTATCTGCACTCGAAGCGGCGCTATGACCTGGTGTGGGGACACTACCTGTCGCCACCGGGGTTCCTCGCCGTCGTGTTCGCCGCCTCGGTGGGGATTGCGTCCACGGTGAGTGCTCGGGGCAATGACGTGGACCAACACATGTTTCCTCCCGGGGATTTCGCCCGGCTCCTATGGACGCTCCAACGCGCGGATGTGCTCACCGCCGCTTCCGCCGACCTGGGAAGGAAGATGGGGTTGTTGCTCGGGAAGGATGGGCAGGTGGAGGTCATCCCGAACGCCGTCGACACCGAGGTGTTCTCACCTGGGCTCGCGGACCCGGTGCTGCGCGAGCGACTCGGTATCGCCCCCGGTGAGGTGGTGCTCGGCTTCTCGGGGGAGCTGCGTCACAAGAAGGGACTGCCGTTCCTGCTCTCCGCGCTCACGGAGGTGAGGCGTACACGGCCCGCGTGTCTGCTCGTCATCGGGGAGGTACGTCCTCGCGACGCGGAGCACCTCGTTGCCTACCGTGCCGAGCATCCCGAGGACGGTGCTCGCATCCTCGTCTCCGGCGCGCTCGAAACACCGGAGGCCATCGCCGCGCACCTGCGCCTGTGTGATGTGTATCTCCAACCGTCGCTCTGGGAGGGGATGCCGAACGCGCTGCTGGAGGCGATGGCGTGCGCCTGCCCCGTCATCGCCAGTGACGCCGGGGGCATCCCCGAGGCCGTGGACCACCAGCGCAACGGTTTCATCGTGTCCAAGGCCCTGTTGAATCATCTGGGGCAGGCCTGTCTCGACGTGCTGTCTCTGTCCCCGGACCACCGCGCCACGATGGGCGCCGCCGCGCGCAGGCGCATCCTGGAGCGGTTTCAACCCGACGCCGAGGCGGAGGTGCTGCGCCGCGTGCTGGCTCGCGCGGTGCCCAGGGTGGGTTGAGGGCTCGCCGCAGCTTCCCCGCGCGACAGCTCAACCGAGCTCAGCTTCGGGACTCAGGCCCTCGCGCTTTCTCTTCATCCCGAGCTGCTCTTCATACGCCACTACCAGGGCCTCCCGCGCGCGCGCCCAGGTGAAGTCGCGCTCCACGCGGGCTCGGGCTCTCATGCTGAGCGCGGGCCCCAGCGCTGGATTCGCTCGCAGGTCCTTCACCGCCTCCGCGATGGCCTTCGGTGAGCCCGGCCTCACCAGCAACACCTCGTCAGGCCCCGCGAGCGTCCGCACCACCGGCAGGTTCGACGCGATGACCGGCGTGCCCGAGGCCATCGCCTCCAGCAACTTCAACGGACAGCACCCCTGCACGCAGTTGCGGTCATTCACCGGCAACGGCACCAGCACCGCGTCGCATTCATGATGCAACGCCGCCAGCGCGTCCTGCGGCATCGGCTCGCGCAGCTCCACCGCGCCCTCCAACAGCAGGTCTCCACACCGCTCCAACAGCACCCGTCGCTGGTGCTTGCGCAGTGGCCCCACCAGCGTCAGCACCGCGGGCACCTCCGCGCGCAGCAGCCTCAGCGCCTCGATGACGTGGTGCACTCCCTGCCACGACGTCATCGTCCCGCTGTAGAGCAGTCGCACCGGCCGCCCCGGCTCCAGCCCGCGCGGTGTCGCATGACGAAACACCTCCAGCTCCACGCCGTTCGGAATCACCCGCACGCGCGAAGCCTCCGCGCCCCGCTTCACCAGGTACTCCGCCGTCACCTCGCTGGGAGTCACCAGCAGGTCCGCGCGCGCGATGCACACGTCCTCCTGCGCCACCAGCTTGAGCATCAGCTCCGCGTCTTCCGCTACGTCCGGGTGGTGATACTTCAGCTCGATGGACGGCAGCCCGTTCACCTCGAACACCAGCGCGTCCGTCAGCGCTTCCTTCCTGCGCGCTACCGGGTAGCCCTCGAAGATGGAGCGCACGTGGACCACCGAGGCCCGGGGCCTGTCCCTCCACCACGCCGCCAGGTGCGTGCGGAACGACAGCGCCTGCGCCACCAGGTCTCGCCCCCGCGCGTCCAGCGGGTGATACGTCACTCCCTCCACGAGTGGATGCGGGGTCGCGCTCGCGGTGGGTCCGTCTCGGAGCGCCAGCAGGTCCACGCCCCCGAAGGCCGCGCCCAGGGCCTCCACGAAGGCCCGGATGTGCACGGCCGCTCCCTTGGGCGCGGGGAATCGGTCGAAGGAGGCGTAGACGATGCCGGACGCGGAAGCCACGGCCCGCGTGGTATCGCGGCTCACCCGGCTCGGCAAACCGGGAGGTTTGCCCCTCTCCCCGCCGACCCATACACTCCGCGCTCGTTCCTGGCTCCGAAGGGGAGCTTTCCGCCTTGGCCTTCGACATCGACCGCTTCCGTGTGGAGAAGCGCTACCGCAACACCGCGCCCGTCTCCGAGCTGATGGAAGACCTGGGCTTCCTCGCGCGCTTCGACGGGGAGATGGCTGTCCTCAAGCGCCAGTGGCAGCAACGGGCCTTCATCGTGGGCGGCGTGGGCGTGGGCCTGTTCTTCCTGTCGTCCCTCGCCAACAACCTCCTCGACTCCGAGCAGCCCGCCCCCTCGTGGCTGAACGGCTTGGTGCCAGGAGGCATCGGCCTGCTGGTCGTCGCGGTCGTCCTCCTGGTCAAGGCCTCCCGGTTCGGCCGGAACGACCTGGAGGACCGTCGCTACGGGCTGCCCACGCTGTTGCTGCGACGGCTGCGCCGCGACATCGCCCCCGAGGAGCCCGTGTCACTGGAGCTGGACTTCCATCCCATCGACCACAAGGCCAAGTGGAAGCGCAAGGGCATGGCGGGCACATGGAAGACGAATGAGTTCGAGGACCCGTGGCTGTCGCTCCAGGCGCGCCTGCGCGATGGCACGCACCTGCGCCTCGGCATGACCGAGTGGCTCCAGAAGCGCTCCCGCACCAAGCGCAATGCGCGGGGCAAGTACAAGATGAAGAGCAAGCAGAAGAGCGGCTCGTACCTCCAGGTCCAGCTTCGCGTGAAGCCGGAGCGCCACCCCGAGCTCACCCGGTTGCAAGGCGCGGCCCGCGAGGCGGTGAAGCTCCCGCCGACGGTGGCGCTCACGAAGTTGCAGGTGTCCGAGGACCGGCTCAGCCTCCGCGCCCGGATGGACTCCGATTGGGAAGCGACGGAGACCGTGTCCACGCAGTCGCGGGACGCGACGCGCGCGTGCCTCATGATGCTGTTGAGCCTCTACCAGGTGCTCAACTTCTCCACCTCCCAGCGCAAGCACCACCCCGCGAGGGCTTCCCGATGACGTTCCGCGCGCTCCTGCTGAGCCTCCTCCTCACCGCCGCCTGCTCGCGTCCCTCGAACTCCGAGGCCCCGTCGACCCAGACGCAGTCCGCCTCCGCGGGCGACGAGGTCCCCCTCCCGGGCAAGCTCAAGTTCAAGGACGCGGACGACCGCGAGCGCTTCTCGCTCAAGCCAAAGGACGACGGCGCCAAGCTGGTGGACGGCGACGACCGCGAGCTGGCCCGCTTCAAGTGGAAGGGCACCGCCCTCAAGGTGTCCGGCCCGGATGACACGGCGCTGGGCTACGTCCTCGGCTCGGCGGGTGGCGCGCTCACCGTGCGCGACGGAGCGCAGCGGCAGGTGCTCTACACCCTCGCGCGACAGGGCTCCGGCTGGCGGCTCACCGACGCGAAGGGCGCGCTGCTCTACACCGTGTCCTCGGACGACGAGGGCGCGCGCATCCAGGATGCCTCCGGCGCCGAGGTCGCCCGCGTGAAGGTGCGCGAGGGCAAGGTGTCGCTCCGGGAGCCCGGTGGCAAGACGCTGCTCGCCACCAAGTCGCTGGTGCGCGCGGACGCGGCGGCCTGTCTCGCCTTCGAGAAGCTGGACCTGCCCTTCCGCGTGGCGCTGCTCCATCAAATCCAGACGCCGCCGTCCGGGTCCGCGCCATGAGCCCCTTCTCCAACGAGGGCTGTGAGGTGAGCACGGGCTTCCTGTTCTCCCATCCGTGTGGACTGCCCGCGGGCGCCCTGTGCCCGCGCTGCGGCAAGAGCGTCTGTGACGCGCACCTGACGACCCAGCAAGAGGCGCTCGTCTGCACAGGCTGCGCGATGTTGGGCGACGAGGACCCGGAGGACGACGGCTCGACGACCACCGACTCGGACGACGCGAGCGCCTACTACGACGACTACGGCTACTACGGGTCGGGCTCCTCGTGGGCGCGGGGCTCCTCGAAGGACCCACACGACTTCACCGAGGCCGACGGCGAGAGCCTGCGGCACGAGGACGACTCCTCCTTCGAGGAGGACCTGGGCGGAAGCTGATGGCGGGCGCGCGCTGGCTCATCTACGCGTTGGGCGGAGGCATGGGTCACTTCACCCGGGCCTGTGGACTCGCGCGCGTGGCGGCCCGACGGGGACACCGCGTCACCGTGGTGACCAACAGCGTCTTCGCTCCGGACGTGCCGCTGGAGGACGTGCTGGGCGCCGGAGCCCATGTGCACCGGCTGAACCCGGACCTGGCCAAATCCGCCGTGCGCGAGGCGGTGGAGTGTCTGCTTGACGGCGTGCGTCCGGAGGTCCTCGTGGTGGACACCTTCCCGCGCGGCCTCGCGGGGGAGCTGGCGCCCATGCTGCCCGGACTGCGCATGGGCAAGGTGCTGGTGCACCGGGACTTGAATCCCACGTATGTGGCGCGCTTCAACGTCGCGGCGGCGGTGGAGGACTTCGACCTGCTGCTCGTCCCCGGTGAGGACGCGCCCTTCTCCCAGCACCCTCGCGCCGTGCGCACCGCGCCCTGGCTCCTATTGGAGCGCGATGAATGGCTGAGCCGCGCGCAGGCCCGTGAGCGGCTGGGCGTGGCCGCGGATGATATCCGTCCGCTGGTCGCGGTGATGGGCAGTGGCAACGCGGAGGAGGTGGCGGAGGCGGGCGCCATCGCCACGCGGCTCCAGGAGCGACTCGGGGCTTCGGCGCCGGTGCGGTGGCTGGCGCCTCCGGGGCCCTGGTTCCCCGTCCGCGCTCCGAGCAGCGGCGCGGCCGAGCGCAACCTGCTCCAGCCCGTGCGCGTGTGGCCCGCGCTGGCGGTGATGCCCGGGGTGGACATCCTGGTGGGCGCGGGCGGGTACAACACCGTGCAGGAGGCGCGCGTGACGGGCACTCCGCTGGTGGCCCTGGCTCGCGCTCGCCGCTACGACAGGCAGGCGGTGCGGCTGCGTCCGGAGGAGCTGGCCCGCACCGAAGCGGAGTTGATGGAGCGAGTCGCCGCGCTGGTGGGGCCCCGCTCCGCGCGCGCGCCGGAGACCTACTCCGGGGGCGCCAGGGACGCGGTGGCGCTCATCGAGCGCACCTTGCTCAATGCTTGAGGTCCTTGTGGCCCGGCGCCGGGTCGATGCCGTGCGCCATGATGAAGTGGTAGACGACCTGCGGGTCTTCCTTCGGCCCGCTCATCAGCTCCACCAGGAAGTGGCCCTGCGTGCCTGAGTCCGGGTCCGGGGCCACGTTCACCTCGGTGACCTCGCGGCCCGCGAGCACCAGCTCCCCCACGAGCACCTTCCCCTTGAGCACCTGGATGATGTGCTGACGCTCCTCCTCCAGCAGCAGCCAGTGGAAGTCGTCGTGGTCATACAGCATCGCGTCGACGGAGCCGCACCGGAGGATGCATTGGGTGTGTTCCTGGAGCCAGCGCCAGAAACCATCGAATTTCAGGGTACGTACCGGTTGGGGGAGCATGTCCATGGTGACCTCGCGCGCGGGGGGCAGGGGGGCTCACGCTCGCCCGCCACGTCCGGCCTTCCCTAGCACGATTGCCCTCGCCCGGTGCTGACGCCGTGCGGGGAACCCCCCACCATGCCCGGCTGCTGTCCACTCCGTGAATCCCCCACGTCCTGGGCTTGTTCCTCCAGTCATGAAGGGGGCGTCCCATCCACATCCGTCCCCGGCTTCAGCGAGGTCCCAATCGTGAGCTTCCCCGCCCAGAGCCAGGTCGTTCGTGGAGTCCGTCCGCCGTGCCAGGAGGCGACATGAGTCTGCGCGCCTGGCTCGCCGCCATCATGGGCGGCCTCGCCCTGCTGACGCTCGTGGCCGCCACCGCGCTCATCGTCCTGACGAACGCGCAGAACCACTCGGCGAACACGCTCGGCAACTCCGTGGAGGGACTCCATCTGGCGGAGGAGCTGGAAATCGACCTGCTCATCCATTTCCGGCTCAGCGGCGTGACGGGCCCGGTGGAGGTGACGTCCGAGCGCATCCGGGGCAGGACGCTCCAGAGCATCGAGTCCTCGTTCCCCCGGTTGCTGGAGGGCCTCAATCGCAGTGCCTTCGGCGCCCCGGAGCAGGCGCTCATCCGGGAGGTGGATGAGCACTTCAGGCAGTACCTCGCCACCCAGCGAGAGGCCGCTCGGCTGCCCCTGCGACAGCGCGCCCAGCGGGTGATTCCCGCGCTGGATGCCTCGCTGGATTCGCTGGAGCGGCTGGTCCAGCTCAACGTGGAGGAGGCCCGGACGGCGCGCGAGTCCTCGGCGGACCTCAACCGGATGGGCAACACCGTGGGCCTGGTGCTGTGTGGCCTCCTGCTGGTGGGCCTGGTGACCGGCACCTACCTGTTGCGACGCATCGCCTGGCAACCCCTGCGGGACATCAGCCAGTCCATGCGCCGCTTCGGCGCGGGACGCAAGCGCACCCGCGCGCCGGTGGCGGGCCCCACCGAGCTGCGCGACATGGCGCGCACCTTCAACGAGATGGCCAACAGCCTCACGCACCAGCAGGAGCAGCAACTCGCCTTCCTCGCGGGCGTGGCGCATGAGCTGCGCAATCCGCTGTCCGCGCTGAAGCTGTCCACCGCCCTCACCGAGCGAACGCGCGCGCAGCTCACGCCGGAGCGGATGCAGCGCACGCTCGCGCTGGTGGGACGGCAGGTGGAGCGCCTGGACCGGATGGTGGGGGACCTGCTCGACTCCACCCGCATCGAGGCGGGCAAGCTGGAGCTGCGGCCCGAGGTGCGCGACGCGCGCGAGCTGGCGCGGGGCGTGGTGGAGCTGTACCGCTCCAGCGACGGCGGGCACGTGCTCCAGCTCGACGTGCCGGAGACGCCCCTGCTGGTGCGCGTGGACCCGGACCGGCTGGAGCAGGTCATGGCCAACCTGGTCAGCAACGCGCTGAAGTACTCGCCGTCCGGCAGTCGCGTGGATGTGGCGGTGCGCCGCGAGCAGGAGGACGTGCTCCTGCTCGTGAAGGACCAGGGCATCGGCGTCACCGAGGAGGAGAAGGGCATGCTGTTCGCCCCCTTCCAGCGGCTGGGTGATGCCCGGAGCAAGCGCGCGCCGGGGGTGGGGCTGGGGCTGTCCGTCGCGCGGCGCATCGTCGAGGCCCATGGCGGGCGCATCGAGGTGGAGAGCACGCCCGGAGTGGGTTCGACGTTCTGCGTCCGGCTGGCCCTCGCCACCCAGGAGGCGGGGGGCGCCGTGGAGCTCCCGGCGGCCACGGCTCCGGTGCCTCCGGACGCCCTGCACTAGACGCAAAGCGTTGCGTGCCGCGCTTCCGTCGGAGAGGCTGGGTGCGCCAGGGAGGCGTCGGACGTACCTTCCGGGCTCCATGACAGGAGTCGCCTGGAACATGAAGATTTCGCGCCGAGTCGCGCCGCTCGCCATCCTGCTCTCCGTGGGAGGACTGGGGGCGTGTGCCTCCCGCCAGCCGGCGCCTGAGGCCCAGGCCGCGCGGCCTGCCTCCGCCACGCCCGCCTCTGTCATCCAGTCCACGGAAGGGGGCTTCTCCGTCGCCCTGCCGGGGCCGGTGAGCGAGGAGCGCCGCTCCCAGGTCACCGATGTGGGCGAGGTGACACTCCACACGTTCATCGCCGTCCGTCCGGAGTCGGACACGGCGTACTACGTCTCGTACACGGACTTCCCCGCGGCGGCGGTGTCGCAGGCGAAGCCGAGCGACGTGGTGTCCCGCGCCAGCCTGGGTGCGCTGGAGGCCCTGGGCGCCACGGGCGTCTCCTCGAAGCCCCTGACGCTGGAGGGCTTCCCGGGCTGGGAGGTGGAAGGGGTCTCCGGGCCGCGTCGGCTGCGAGGCCGCTTCTACCTGGTGGGCCCCCGGCTCTATCAGCAACTGCTGCTGCATCCCGAGGGCAAGCCGCCCCAGGACGCGGAGGGCTTCTTCGAGTCCTTCCGCCTGGATCCCCAGGTGGCGGCCATGCTGTCGGGCGCGCAGCGCTCCTGAGTACGCGGGGCCGGGTGTTCCGGTGATGCGGGCGGGTGCGGTATGCCAGCCCCGCGATGAATCTCTCGGCCATCGACCTCAACCTGTTCCTCGTGCTGCACGCGGTGCTGGAGACGGGGAGCGCCACGGGTGCGGCGCGGCAGCTCCACGTCACGCAGTCGGCGGTGAGCAACGCGCTGGCCCGGCTGCGGGAACTCTTGGGAGACCCGCTGCTGGTGCGTCAGGGAAAGGGGCTGGTGCCCACGCCTCGCTGTGAAGAGCTGAGGCCGCTGCTCAACAACGCGGTGGCGCAGCTCCAGGTGGCCGTGGATGGCCAGCGCTTCCAGCCGGAGGAGAGCACGCGCCGCTTCACGCTGGCCTGCGGTGACAATCAGGATGTCTGCGACGTGCCCCGCATCGTCGAGGCCTTCGCGCACCGCATGCCGCAGGCGCAGCTGCGCGTGGTGAGCATCGACTTCCTCGTCGCGTCGGATGGAATGGGGACGGGGGAGGTGGATGTCGCGCTGGGGCCCCGGATGGTGGCCACTCGGGAGGGCTTCTGCGTGGAGGACCTGTACCTGGAGGAGGTGGCCTTCGTCGTGCGCAAGGACCACCCGCTCATCCCTGGGACGGTGCTGACGCGGGAGGCGTTCAACGCCTGCAAGCACATCGACATCGTCATCACCCAGGGCCGTCCGGGCGTGGGGCGCTCCATGTTCGAGCGGTTCCGCAAGGAGAACGGCCTGGAGTACAGCTCGGCGCTCGCCGTCTCCCACTTCATCGCCGCGGGCATGGCCGCGACGCGCACGGACTACGTCGCGGGAATGCCGGGACGCACGGCGGAGGTCCTCTGCGCCATGCTCCCGCTGAAGCGCCTGCGGTTCATGCCCGCGCCTCCGCCCATGACGATGTCGCTCATGTGGCACACCCGTACGGACGCGGACCCCGGCTCGCGCTACTTCCGGCAGTTGCTGTTCAATGTGCTGAAGGACATGCCGGCGACTCGCGCGGAGCCGCGAGCGAAGCCGCCCACGAGCCCCGCGCGCCGCGCCCGGAGCCGCTGACGCCCGCCGGACTCGGTGGTCCGGGGGCGCCCGCATGCTTCAGTCCCGCGCTGTCATGAAGTGCTCGCCGCGTCCTCGGGGAGCTCGCCGAACTTGCCGGACTCGAAGTCGTGAATGGCCTGGAGCACTTCGCGCTGGCTGTTCATGACGAACGGGCCCAGATGGACGATGGGCTCGCGCAGGGGCTCACCCGCGAGGACGATGAGATGCGTGTCCGTTTCGGCACGCAGGGACAGGAACTCGCCGTCGTTGGCGAAGAGCGCGAGCTCGCCCTCGGTGGCCGTCTCACCGCCGGAAGTCACGCGACCGGAGGCGACGAGCACGATGGCGTTGTGGTGCTTCGGCAAGGGGATTTGGAGGTCCGTCCCCGCGCGCAGTCGCACGTCGAGCATTGAGATGGGCGTGAAGGTCCGCGCGGGACCCTGGGTGTCGTTGAAGTTGCCCGCGATGACTCGCACCGTTCCGCCCTCGACGGGGACGGTGGGAATCTGCGCCGCGGTGATGGGCTGGTAGCCCGGCGCGGCCCGCTTGTGAGCGCGGGGAAGGTTCACCCAGACTTGAAGCATCTCGAAGACGCCACCGCGTCGGGAGAAGGCATGCTCATGGTACTCCTCGTGGAGGATGCCGGACGCGGCCGTCATCCATTGCACGTCGCCCGGGCCGATGACGCCCGAGTGGCCCGCGTTGTCTCGATGCGCGACGTTTCCTTCGAACGCGAGCGTGACGGTTTCGAAGCCGCGATGCGGATGCCAGCCGACGCCCCGCTGACCCTTCGCGAGGGGCGGGTAGTGATGCGGCGGATGGTGGTCCAGCAGCAGGAAGGGGCTGACACGTTCCTGGGACACGCCCCCGCTGGGGACGAGCGTCTTCACGCGGAAGCCGTCACCGACCCAGTGGAAGGGCCCGCCGCCGTGGACGCTCTCGAGCGTCCGCGCACGGGGAAGCGCGTGGGGAACGGTGGGGGGAGTCAGTGTCTGTGTCGTGGTGCTCATGACACAGAACGTAAGGGTGGAAGCGGAGGTGTAAATCGCTCCCGCGCATGATGCTTATCATCACGTCGTGTGATGGTCCCCGAGCGCGAGCTGGCAGAGGGAGGTGAGCCGGTTGGAGGCCCACGTCGCCACGGGCCCCAGCGGCGTGCCCTTGCGGCGCACCAGGGCGAGGGGCCGCTGTGGCGGAGGCCCGCCCTCATAGGCGGCGAGCCGCAGACGCACCAGTCTCCCCGCCGCCAGGTCCTCGCTCACCAGGTGCTCGGGCTCGTGGCCCCAGCCGAGCCCGCCGAGGATGAGTGCATGTTTCGTCATCAAGTCCGCGACGCGCCAGCTTTTCGCGGAGAAGACGCCCCGGTCCGCCGTGCCTGTCTTCCCGGAGGGCAGGCGCTCACTGAGGACGAGCTGGGTGGTGGTGGCGAGGTGCTCGTCGGTGATGACGCCCTTCACCGCCGCGAGGGGATGTGACGGCGCGGCGACGGGGAGCATGCGCAAGAGCGCGATGGGGCGCTGCTCCAGGCCGGAGAGGTCCAGGTCCGCGCCGGCGATGGCGAGCGTGGCCTTGCGCTCGCGCAGGCGCTCCGTCACGGCGGCGAGCAGCTCCACCTCCAGCGTCAGCTCCACGCCGGGGTGCGTCTGCGCCAGCTCCTTGACGAAGGACAGCAGCGCGGAGGTCGGGAACATGGCGTCGACGACGAGCGCGAGCTTCGTCTCCTCGCCGTTCTTGAGGCGGCTGACCACGGTCTGGAACGTCGCGAGGTCGTCATGCAGTCGCTGGGCGGCGGCGACCACGGCCTCGCCCTTCATCGTCAGGCGGGGGACGCGGCTGCTGCGGTCGAAGAGGCGCATGCCGAGCTGCTTCTCCAGCCGCTGCATGGCCTGACTGACGGCGGGTTGTCCCTGGCCCAGGCGCCGGGCCGCCGCGGAGAAGCTGCCCTCTTCGGCCACCGCGCGGAGCGTCCGGAGCTGGTCGATGGTGACGCTGTCGAGCACCGCGCGACTGCATCACATCGACGCGGGCGTTGCACGCGTGGCGGGCCTTGCCCTACTTGCGCGCCGACAGCCAGGAGACGATGAGCGAGCCCAATGTCGTCGCGGCGGTGCTCTCCGAGATGGCGCCCCGGAGCATGTCGCGTGAAATCGCCTCCGCCGCGCCGATGATGCCCACGCAGCGCAGGCGCAGGGTCTCCTTCGGCAGCTCGCAGTAGGGCGCGAGCGCGTCCCGGTAGAGGTCCACATAGCGGTCCAGAATCGTCTGATAGAAGGTCTCCATCTGCCCGTCGCCCTTGAGCGCGGCGGAGATGGCGTGCTGCTCGGGACCGATGGTCAGGTAGCAGTGCATGTACGAGCCGCTCATCACCTTGGCGACGTCCTCCAGCTTGCGTCGCGTGCGCTGGAGCGCCTCCTCGAACTCAGTGAGCTGCGCGGCGTCGATGCGCTCATACAGCGCCATCAGCAGCCCGGCGCGTGACTGGAAGTGCTCGTAGGGGATGGGCTTGCTGACGCCCGCGCGCTCGGCCAGGTGGGCGAGCGTCAGCGCGTCCGTGCCTTCCTTCCTCACCACCGCCATCGCCACGTCGAGCAACTGCTCGCGTCGCTGGGCCTTGGGGAGCTTCTTGGGGGCGGGTTCACTCATGGGACGTCGCGGCGGCACCCTTGGGGCTTAGCTGCCTCGACGCGGACGCGCAACCGGACCCTCGTCGTCGAAATCGTGGCGAACCTACTTTTGGTAACTTACTTTAAGTAGGGTCAACGCGGCACCATTTCCCGCCGGCCCTCCGGCCCCCTCAACCACTGCCTCTCGGGGCAGGGGAGCGCACCCGTCATGTCTTCGAACCCTCGGAAACCCGTCCTCATCATTGGTGGCTCGGGCGTTGTCGGCTCCCTGGCCGCCAAGGCCCTGCGTCGGCTGCAACCGGACCTGCCGCTCACGATTGGCGGCCGGGATGTGTCCCGCGCCCAGGCGGTGGCCCGCGAGGTCGGCCTCGCCGACGCCACGACGGTGGACCTGTCGCGGCCCGATTTGGGCCAGCCCTCGAGCCGCGCCTACAGCGCCGTCGTCCTGTTCGTGAAGGACGACACGCTCAACTCGCTGCGGTACGCGCAGGCGCACGGGCTGCCGTACCTGGGCATCTCCACGAGCCTGTTCGAGGTCGCTCCCGAGGTCGCCCTCCACATGCACCAGCCCACGCGCTCGCCCATCCTCCTGGGCAGCGCCTGGCTGGTGGGCGCCGCCACGCTGCCCGCGCTCCAGTTCGCCCGGGAGTTCCGCGCGCTGGAGTCCATCGCCATCGGCGCCGTGCTCGACGAGCAGGACGTGGGCGGGGCCGCCGCGTACGCGGACCTGGACCGGCAGTCGAAGGCCACGCCCAACACCCTCATCCTGGAGAACGGACAGTGGCGCTGGGTGGGAGGCGACGCGGCGCTGCGCACCTTCCGCGACGGAGAAGGGCAGGACGTCCAGGGGCAGGCGTACACGATGCTGGACCCCGCGAGCCTCGCCGCCGCGACGCAGGCGAAGTCCATCCGCTTCGATGTCGCCATCGGCACCTCCGCGCCGCGCCGCCGTGGCGAGCCCTTCTCCACCGAAATCATCTTCGAACTCGAAGGCACGCTGCACGACGGCACCCGGACGCGCGTGCGTCACGAGTTGATGCACCCGGAGGGACAGGCTCCGATGACGGCGGTGGGCGTGGCCGTGGGCGTCGAGCGGTTGCTCGGCCTCGCGGGAGGCGCACCCGTCACGCCGGGGCTCTACCTCCCCCATGTCCTCATCGAGCCGGAGTACCTGCTGCGCCGACTCCAGGAGTTCGGCGCCCGGCTTCGTCGCGCATGACCTCCACCTCTCTTCCACACACAGGAATCCCATCATGAACGCATCGAACCTGAAGCCCGTCCTCGTCATCGGAGGCTCCGGCATTGTTGGACGCCGGGCCGTGAAAGCACTGCGCGAGCTGCACCCGGAGCTGGCCCTCCGGATTGGAGGACGTGATGTGAGCAAGGCCGCCGCGCTCGCCAGGGAGCTCGGCCGGGCGGAGGCCGTGCGCATCGACCTGGAGCGCGATGATTTGGGCCTGGCTCCAGACGCCGCCTTCAGCGCCGTGGTGGTGCTGCTCAAGGACGACACCCTGCGCTCGATGAAGTACGCGCAGGCGCACGGGCTGCCGTACGTCTCCTTCTCCGACTTTGTCTTCGACATCGGCCCGGAGGTCGCGCTCCACATCCAGAAACCCACGGCCGCTCCCGTGCTCTTCCTGGGGCACTTCCTGGGCGGCACCGTGGCCATGTCCACCCTCCAGTTCGCTCGCGAGCTGAAGAAGGTCCACTCCATCCTGATTGGCGCCGTCTTCGACGAGGAGGACGTGGGCGGGCCCGCCGCCAGCGGAGACATGGAGCGGCTGACGAAGGGCGTGCCCAGCCCGCTGATTCGCAAGGACGGGAAGTTCCTCTGGGCCACCACGGAGGAGGACACGACGCGGACCTTCCAGGGGGCGGACGGCACGCAGTGGAAGGGCCGGGCGTATCCGTTGCTGGACGTGGCCACCCTCGCGGCGGTGACGGACGCGAGCACGGTGCGACTCGACTTCGCGGTGCGGGCCGCGTCGAGCCGCCCGGCCGGTCAGGGTCCCGGCCACGAGGTCATCATCGAGCTCATCGGAGAGTTGCCGGACGGGACGACGACGCACGTGCGCCACACGCTGGTGGATGGGGATGTGCATTCGGGGCTGAGCGGGAGGGGCGTGGCGCTCGCGGTGGAGCGACTGCTGGGGCTCGTGGGAGGGGCTCCCGTGGCCCCGGGGCTGTACTCGCCCGAGGGGGTGTTGGACCCGGCCCATGTCGTCGAGCGCCTGAAGGCGTGGGGCACGCGGATTCAGCGCGCGTGACTCGGTGAAGTGTCTCCCGCGTGGACGAGGGCCCGACCTTTCGGGAAGGGCCCTCGCGCCGCGCCAGGAGGCTGTCAGCCCCGGCGGGGATACTCGCGGGTGACGCCTTGCTCCACGCCCGAAGGAGACGGTCCCCATGACGAGCCCGCTGACCGCGGCACCACTTCCACTTCCGCCGCAGGTGACGCCGCCACCGGTGAGTGTCGCGGCCGAGAAGCACGAAGCGTCCCGGTTCGATGGCGTCCTCGCGGACAAGGCGAATGCCCCTTCGAGCCCGAGCGCTCCACGTGAGGTCGCTCCCTCGAGCGCGGTGTCCCCGGTCGCCAGCACCGAGCGGACGGTGCTCCACGGCATCTCCCGCTTCGTCCAGGAGCTGGAGCAGGGCCAGCGCGTGCTGGACGACATCATCCAGTCCGCGTCCTCTGGCGCGCACTACTCCAACGCGGAGTTGCTGGCGCTCCAGGCGTCCATGTACCGCTACACACAGTCCCTGGACCTGGTGAGTCGCGTCGTCGAGAAGGGCACCAGCGGGCTGAAGGACGTCCTCAAGACGCAGGTATAGCTACCCCGTCTTGCGGCGCTTGCTCGCGGGCGCGGGCGGAGGCTCCTGCTCCAGTCGGGAACTCAGGGCCTCGCGGATGGCGAGCACGCGGGCCTTGAGGTCCTGCAACTCCTCCAGCGATGAGCCCGACGCCTCCAGGATGGACGGAGGCACGCACTCCGCCTTCGCGCGCAAGCCGCGCCCCGAGGTCGTCAGCCGGATGCGCACCTGCCGCTCATCCAGCACGTCCCGCTCGCGCTTGACGAGCCCCGCGGACTCCAGCCGCTTGAGCAGCGGCGTGAGCGTCCCCGAGTCCAAGAGCAGCCGTTCCCCCAGCGCCTTCACCGTGACGTCGTCCTCTTCCCACAGCACCAGCATCGCCAGGTACTGGGGATAGGTGAGGCCCAGCTTCTCCAGCAGCGGCCGGTACGTGCGGTTGAGCAGGTGCACCGTCGAGTACAGGGTGAAGCAGAGCTGCTCGTTCAGGTGGAGCGCGTCGACGCGCTTCTTGGGCAGGGGCATGGCGGTTCCTCCCCGCAACATGCGGCCCAGGTCCATTGCGCGCAATGGAATCGCGCTTCAGGACGTTCCGGGAAGGCGCGAGCCGCGCAGCCAGTGGGGCACGCGCTCCAGGAGGTCGTGCCCGTCGAAGGGCTTGAGGAGGGTGTCGAGCACGGCCGGGTGGAGCACCCGCCGGGGCGTCAGGGCCACCACGGTCAGCCCGGTCCAGGCGGGGTGTCGGGCGAGGCGCTCCAGGAAGGCGTACCCGTCCATGCGCGGCATCTCCATGTCCAGCAGCACCAGGGAGGGGCGCCCGTGCACCTCCAGCCAGGTGAGCGCCTCCAGGCCGTCCTTCGCCACGGCGCTGCGATAGCCCGCGCTCGTGAGGACGTCGACCACGGAGGCGCGGAGGTCCGCGTCATCCTCCACGACGAGCAGCGTTCCTTCGGAGGCTCCTGGCATGAGAGGTCGTCTCCCTAGGTCATGGTGGGCGCGGGGTACAGGGAACATCTGCCGGTTCGCACCGGCAGAAGAGGTCCTCAGGTTTCCTCGAACATGGCCTGGAGCACCCTCCAGGCGAGCTTCACCTCCGGGCCGGAGAGGCTGGACAGGAAGTCGCAGATTTCCGCCACCTCTTCGGTGCGCTCCTGCTCGAAGCCGTTGAAGAGCGTCTTGAGTGACACGTCCAGGCCTGTCGTCAGCTTGCCGAGCGTATCCAGCGACGGAGAGAACGCTCCGCGCTCGATGCGACGGATGGCATCCACCGAGAGCTCGCACCGCTCCGCGAGGGCCTCCTGGGTGAGCTCCCGGTTGTTGCGAAGCTGGCGCACATGGCCGCCGAACTTGCGATGGAACCTCGTCCAGTTCGCTACCTTGTTCTTCGCATTCTCCATAGTGGGTGACGGGTAATCTGGGGACTCCGCGTCCCAAGTGAAGTGAAGATGTTGTCGGTTGGACCTCGGATGTCGCCCGTCCGCCAACTCGGAGGCCCTGTGTGTCGCAGGGTTGCGGGAAACCAGGAGGCAAGGTGCGAGCGCATCCCTCGCCCACGCTTCCCTGAGGAGCAGGGAGGCTGGCGGGCCGGGAAAATGCGCGAGCGGAAGAGTTCGTCTACGCTGCACGCCGCATGACGCATTCGGAAGTCGGGTGGGGTGGACGGCGGGCCGTGTTCCACGTCCTGGCCTGCTGTGGCCTCTTGGCCGCCTGTGAAATCGGTTCCGAGGTTCGCCCCCTCACCGCCCCGGAGCCTGTCACGGCCCCTCCGGCGGCGGCGGTGGCGCGCCCTCCGTCTGAAGCTCCGAGGCCACCCGAGCCCGAACCCGTGCCACGGCGCGTGGCGCCGGAGCCCACGGAGCGGACGCGGTCGACGCAGGCGCTGGCGGTGAAGCTCGGGGCGCTCGGGGCGAAGGTGGATGACCCGTGCGTGGCGCCCGTGGGCACGGGCTGCGCCCGCACCGCGCTGGCGTCCTTCTTCGAATCGTTGGATTCCCTGTCCGCCGGCACGGCGTCCGGGCCCACGGTCATCGAGGCCTTCGGCAACTCGCTCATCGCCGGGGACCGCATCGTGGACATCCTCCGGGACGACCTGGGCGCGGGCTTCGGCGCCGCGGGCCGGGGCGTGCTGCTGGTGGACCGGATGGCGCCCTATGGTGGGCGCGGACGCACCGGCTACAGCAAGGGAGGGTGGGAGCCCCGCACGCTGGGCGAGCTGCGCAAGCCCCCGCACCCGTTTGGAGTCACGGGCGTGTACCACGTGGCCACCGTCGCGAAGGCGCGCAGCCGCTTCAAGCTGGAGGGCGAGCCGCGAGGCACCCTGTGGTGGCTGGATGTCCCGCATGGCGGCGCGCTCACCGTCCTGAGTGGGGACACGGTGCTGGCCCGGACGGAGCCCACGGGGAGTGGTGAATCGAAGGCCACGCGCTTCGAGCTGCCCGCGGGCACGACATCGGTGGACGTGGTGGCGGAGGCGAAGGGCGCGGTGGTGCAGGGCGTGGTGTTGCAGCACGCGCGTCCTGGCATCGTCCTGGACATGCTCGGGGTGCCGTCCGCGGATGCGAGCCTCTATGCGCGGCTGGATGACGCGGCGCTGCGCTCGCAGCTGGCGGAGCGCGACCCTCGGCTGCTCGTCTTCTTCCTGGGGGGCAACGAGTCCAAGCGCCTGGAGTGGAAGCGCACGGATTTGGAGACGCTGCGCAAGGACTTGGGGGCGCTGCTGCGTAGGGCTCGAGCCGCCGCGCCGGGCAGTGCCTGTCTGGTGGTGGGGCCCATGGATGCGGTGCGGGACACGAAGGACCGGGGCAAGGCCTTCACGCAGCGCCCCTTCCTGGAGGCTGTCGTCGACGCGGAGCGGGAGGTGACGCAGGCGGAAGGGTGCGCCTTCTTCAACCTCTACGCGGCCATGGGGGGCAAGGGCGCGCTGTCGCGCTTCCACCAGTCCGGGTTCATGCACGAAGACCTGGTGCATCCGCGCGGACGGGGGCTGGATGTGCTGGGCCATCTGGTGACGGACGCGCTGCTGCGCGCCTGGGTGGAGACGCCGCCGGCTTCCCGTCGCGTGGCCGCGCTGTCGCCCGCGGCCGGAAGCCCGCCTGGTTCGACCGTGGAGGCCGCGCCATGATGACGCCGAGGGGGCTCTTCGCCGCGCTGTGGTTGTTCGCGACTCCGGCGCTGTCGGCGCCGCGTCTCACGCCGGTGTGCGAGTCCGTGAGCGCGGAGGCCGCCGAGGGCCCGCGCGGGTTTTCTCCCGAGGTAACGCAGGCGCTGGATGCCATCGTCCGCTCGGAGCTGTCCCAGGGGCCCGTCGCGGGGCTGACGGTGGGTGTCACGCGCGGGGCCCAGCGCTGGGTGTGTGGCTATGGCCTGCGGGATTTGGCCAAACGTCTGCCCGCGACGCCGCGCACCACGTTCCGCATGGCGTCCGTCACCAAGTCCTTCACCGCCGTCGCCGTCTTGCAGTTGGTGGAGCAGGGGAAGCTGGATTTGGACGCGGACATCCACACGCTGGTGCCGGGCTACCCGGCGAAGCAGTGGACCGTCACGGTGAAGGATTTGCTGGGACATCTGAGCGGGGTGCCCACGTATGACGGGCTGGCCTCCAGCAACAACGTGAAGCCGGTGAGCACGGGCGAGGCCATCTCCGCCTTCTCCGAGAAGCCGCTCGCCTTCGAGCCGCGCACCCGCTACCTGTACAGCACCTGGGGCTACAACCTGCTGGGCGCGGCGGTGGAGGCGGCGTCGGGGAAGTCCTATCGCGACTACCTGCGTGAGAATGTCTTCCAGCCCGCGGGCATGGAGCACGCGGACCTGGACGTCACCGCGACGCGCGACGAGCACCAGGCGGTGGGCTACCGCGTGAAGGACGGCGTGCTGAAGCCCTCGCGCTTCCTGGATGTGTCCAGTCGCTTTGGTGGAGGTGGGACGCGGGCCACGGTAGGGGACATGCTCGGCTTTGGTCGCGCGGTGCTGGCCCACCGGTTGGTGAAGCGGGACACCATGGGGAAGATGCAGGCGTCCATGGCCACGCGCGACGGGCGCCTCACGGACTACGGCATGGGCTTCGCGACCTATCCCCTGCGCGGCCACTACCTGGTGGCGCACGCGGGCGGGCAGCCGGAGACGACGACGCTGCTGGTGATGTTCCCCGCCGAGGACACGGTGATTGCGCTGGCCACCAACATCGAGGGCGAGGCGAAGCGGCTGCGGCGCCTGTCCATCCGGTTGATGGAGGGCGTGCTGGAGAGTGGTGTCACGCGCAGGGACGCGCACTTCACGGACCCGGTGGACTCGGTGGTGTACGAGGGCCTGGGGCGCATCGCCAGCTATGGTCTGGCGTATCACCTGTGGGCCACTCGAGGGCCGGGCACGCTGCCGCCGGACGAGGACCTGCCGGGCGCCTTCGCGCGTGTGTCGGAGCTGCTGGACCGCAAGCTCATCGGCAAGGACGCGAAGGCGGCGCTGGAGCGCATCCGCAGCGGGCATGACCCGAAGCTGGGCTCCGTCTTCATCCGCGTGGGCGCGCAGATGGCGCGCACGTTGGAGAAGGCGCATGGCCCGGAGCGACTGCTGGCGTACCCGGCGGAAGGTCCGCTGTCGTTCTTCGCGGACTATCTGGCCGCGTGTGAAGCTCAGGGTGTGCCGGACACGGAGCGCTTCGGCGAGCCGCTGCGCGGGGACCTGCTGCGCTTCGTCGCCGGGTGGAAGCGCGCGGAGGTGCCGGAGTTGCTTCGTCTGCGGCTGGATGAGACGAAGAACCCGGAGGCGCACTGGCCCGCGCTGAAGAAGACGGCGGTCTTGTCGCCGGATGTGCGGCCGGACTACTCGGACGAACTGCTGCGCGTCGCCGAGGGGTTCGCGTGGCGCAAGCAGTCCGCGAACCGCGTGCGTTGGCTGGAGCGGGCGGTGGAGTTGCAGCCGAGGAGCGTGGATGCCCGGTGGGCCCTGTCGCAGGCGCTGCTCACGGTGAAGCGGGACGGGGAGGTGCTGGCGCATCTACAGGAGGCCCTGGCGACGCCGCAGGGCGCGCTGGCGCTGGCGCCGATGTCGTTCCTCAAGCGCGTGGTGATGGACTCGGAGACGCCGCGCGTGGGGCTGGGCCTGGTGCGCGCGGGTGTGGCGCTGCACCCGGAGTCACCGGAGCTGTGGGAGGCCCTGGCGAAGCGGGAGAAGGCCCAGGGCCACCCTGCCGAAGCGAAGGCGGCCTTGCGTCAGGCCCGTCGCGCGCGCGAGGCCCGTCCTCCGGAGTTGACCGCCGAGCCGGCCAACCGGGCAGGCGTGGACCGTGGAACGGGCCCCGTGCCGGATGACCACGGCCTCGTGCGCCCGCGTCAGTCTCTCTGATTCGAAGATGGCGCCGGCCTATCGGGCTGGCGTGTTGCGCGAGCCTCGTGCCGGGTGTCCCATGGATTCGTGCCGTGCGCCCGCGTCAGTCGCTTTGAGGCGAGGACATCGCCTGCCAGCTGGGATGGGTGTGGCGCGAGCCTCGTGCTGGATGACCACGGCCTCATGCGCTCGCACGAGTCTCGCTTGGGCGAGGTCGTCCGGGAGGACTGTGCGAGGATGCCTCTCGTGTCCGGCATCCCGTGTCCCTTCTGTCAGGCCTCCTTCGCCCCCGGCGCTCAGCGCTGTCCGGCGTGTGGCGCCTCCTTGCTGGTTGCTCCTCCCGCCGACTCGGACGTGGCCGTCTGCGCCATCCATCCGGAGTGGATGAGCTTTCATGCGTGCACGCGCTGTGGCGCCTTCGCTTGCTCACAGTGTCTGCGCGAGGGTCCTCGCGGCGAACTGGTCTGCGCGCGGTGTCATGAGCGCTCGCCGCACGAGCCACTCCCGTGGGACCAGCGCGAGGAGTTGGGCTGGGCGAAGGCGTTCTGGAAGACGTGCGTGGAGGTGATGCTGCGTCCGGGCGTCACCTTCGGACGGATGTCACCGGAGGGGAGCGTGGGCAGCTCGCTCCTCTTCGCCTTGCTCACTGCGTTCGTCGGCTACTTCGTCACCAGCCTGTTCTACTTCGCCGTCCTGCTGGTGGTCCCCTACGAGAACCTCGCGTCCCGAGCGATGGGCGAGCCAGGCCCTTCCTTCTTCCGGGGCCTCGTTGTCTTCTTCTTCTTCGGCTGGGTGGTGGTGATGCCCGTGCTGAGCATGGTCATCACGGTGGTGGCCTCCGCGTTGGACCACGTGGTGCTGCGGCTGGCGGGAGCGCCGAGCACGTTCGCCGCGACGCTGCGCGGACATGCCCTGTCCCAGGGCGTCTACCTGCTGGGCCTGGTGCCCTTCTGCGGCATGTATGTGATGCCCTTCTGGAGCGCTGGCGTGCGAGTGGCCGCGTACCAGAAGCTGTACCGCGTGGGTTGGGGACAGGCTGCCCTTGGCGCGCTGCTGGTGCCCGTCCTCTCCTGCTGCCTGGGCGTGGGCGGCTATGCCGCGATGATGATGTCGCTGGTGAAGTCGCCCTAGTCGCACAGGCTCAGTGCTTCGAGCCCGGGTCCGATGCGGGCTCGTGCCGGTCATCGTGCCCCTGGGCGACGTGGCGTCCCCGGGCGCGCTCATGCACGCGCTTGAACTGGAGGGAGAGCTCCGCGAGCTCCTCCTCGGTGGCGTCCTCCAGGTCCGTGAACTCGTTGCGCGCGTGCTTCTGTGCGCGGATGAGTTCGTCGAGCTTGAGGTGGATGGCCTTCGCGTCGCGGTTCTGCGTGGCCTGGATGACGAACACCATCAGGAAGGTGATGATGGTCGTCGACGTGTTGATGACGAGCTGCCACGTGTCGCTGAAGTGGAACAGCGGCCCCGTCACCGCCCAGATGACCACCACGGACACCGCGAGCAGCAGGGCCTGGACGGAGCCCACACGCTCGGACACGCCCTGGGCGAACTTGTGGAAACGCTCGTGCATCCCTCAAGGGATGGGCATGAGCGGGAGGGTTGGCTTGCTTGCGCGGACGCTCGCATGCCGGGCTGGCGAGGGGCCCGAGAGCCTGCTCACCCTCCAGGCAGTCGCTACTGCCCGGCGGAGGTCCCCGAGGGGAGGGCCGCGGTGACGGTGCGCTGCTTGGGCCAGAAGCGCGCGCCATGCACGCCGTCCAGTTGGGCGATGCGCTTCTTGCTTCGCGCGTCGTAGATGCGCGCGCTGTGGTCGGAGGCCACGAGCAACAGCGCGCCTCTCACGCGCAGCTCCACCACCGACGTGGGCTCCAGCGACAGGGCCTCCGGCTCGGACAGGCGATCATTCGCTTCCCAGCGCAGCGGCGGCATCAGCACTGGCAACTCGCGCGCCGCGCGCCACGCGTACAGCGGCCCTCCGTGCGTCTCCAGCGAGACCCAGGCGCCGTACTCCGTGTGGCCCTTGTCCTTCACCACTGCATCCAGACGCACCGCGTCCTCGCTGCCCTCGGAGAGCTCCGTCGCCGTGGGCGCATCCGGGTCCGCGCCGAACGTCGAGGACACCAACTGGCTGGCGGTGGCCAACGCCGTCGTGCCCGCCGCGTCCTCTCGCTCGTACACCGTCGCGACGGACTCGATGCGCTTCCACGCCTCACCCTCGCGGCGGTACGCATGCGCGAGGCCCGGGCTGCCCTCCGTTTCCGGCACGGGCAGCCGCCGGCCATCCACGACGAAGACCTCCTCGCCTCGCTCTTCCTTCCGCGTCAGACCCTCCAACTGCGACACCAGGGCGACGACACGGCCCTGTGCGTCAAAGCCGAGCGAGTCCGTGTGCCCCTCGTCTGGGAGTGCGAGTGACACAAGGCCCTGGGGTGAGTCGAATTCCACCTTCCAGGCGCGTGGCGGCACGGTGCCTCCGCCCCGGTCCACCAGCGCGCCCTGCTTGCCGTCCGGGCTCCAGGCCATGCCCAGGCGCTCGCAGGGAGCCTCCACGGTGGCCAGGGCCTTGCGTAGGCCCGTGGCGTCCTGGCGCATCCAGGTACAGCCCGAAGGGGACGCGTCCTGGAGGAGCGAGAGCGCGAAGGTGGGGGCGGGCTCCGCGGACGGAGGGGGCGCCGGAGTCGCGGGCGCGGGGTCCTGTGACTTCTTGCAGGCACCCCCGAGCAGCAGGGTTCCGAGGAAGAACGCGGGGCCAAGGCGGCGGAGCATGAGGCTCTCCGGTGCGGGTTCCCTCTCACCATCGCAGAACGCCGGGAGTGGGAGGAAGTCACCCCTGGAGTACACAGCGCAGAACTTTCAATAGCCCACGCGTGGATGGGTGTCATTCACCCCGCCTGCCGTGTCGAGGTGCTCGTTGCAGGACAATTTCTCGGAGGGTGCGCGCCGAGCTACTCGACGCGCCGGGCCTTGTCCGCGCCGCTGACCGCGGGACTCAGACGAGCCAGCCGCTCTCGTCGAGGAAGAGGGCTTCGCTGAAGGGGTCTTCGTCCTTCTTCTCGCGCGCGGGTGGGGTGTCCGCGAAGTAGAGGCTGCGGCCGTCCTTGACGACGTGCAGGACGCGCAGGTCCTCGCGGGCGCGGGGCGTGACGATGAGCGGGTTGCCGGAGAGCACGACGAAGTTGGCGCGCTGGCCTGGCGCGAGGGTGCCCTGGGGTTCGGGTTCCTCGTCCGAGTTGCCGCTCGACAGCTTGTCGACGACGGCGGGAATCACCGTCCCACCCTGGAGCGGGATGACCTCGGTGTCGGGGCCGCGCAGCGCGAGGACCTCGGCGCGCGTGCCCACGGCGAGGATGTGGCCGTCCTGGAGGGCCAGGGCCTCGGCGGTGGGCTGATGCTCGTTCATGGTGAGCAGGGTTCCACCCTCGAAGATGCGGTCAGCGGGTCGGGAGGGATTCATGGCCTTCGCTCCGGGAGACGCGGGTAGACAGGTAAGTTGCGTTCGCGCGGAGGGCGCGGCCATGGGGGCAGGGAGATGTTGTCCTGTCGCCCGAGTGCCAGCCCGCTGGGGAGGGAATGCCGGGCATGCGGCCCCTGACCCTCCCGGCGCGGGTTGCTGGTGGACCGCGGCGTCCCCACGCTGGTGGATGGCGGTGTGCTGACGGGCCGCCGCGCGCCATGTCACTCGACCTGACTGAACCGAATGTGCAGGAGCAGGTCATCTCCTTGGGGACGCTCGTCGCGGACCTGTTGGGGGTGTTCTCTGGCTCGGTGTTGGGGGCGCTGCTGGCCGAGCGGCGGAAGATGGACCTGATGGGCTTCCTGGTGCTGGGGCTCGTGTCCGGCGTGGGGGGCGGAATCCTGCGCGACACGCTGCTCCAGGTGGGGCCGCCGCTGGTGCTGGTGAAGCCCGCCTATCTGGTCGCGGCCTTCACGGGGGCGTTCGCCGCGTTCCTCTTCGAGCTGCGGCACGGGCCGACGGTGAAGCTGTTGTCCGCGCTGGATGCGCTGACGCTCGGCTCCTTCGCGGTGGCGGGGACGCAGCGGACGCTGGAGGTGGGGCTGAGCCCTGGGACGGCGGTGCTCATTGGCATCATCACCGCGGCGGGGGGCGGCATCATCCGCGACGTGCTCATCCGGCGCACGCCCACGGTGATGAGGCCGGAGCCTGGGTATTACGCGCTCGCCGCCTTCGCGGCGAGCCTGGTGTGTCTGGCATTCTCGCTGACGGGGCACCGACGGCTGGCCCTGGTGGCGGGAATGGCGGTGGGCGCGGCGGTGCGGCTCATCTCCGTGCGGCGGGGATGGAGGCTGCCCGTCAAGCGCACGCGCGACGCGCCCCGGAAGGGGGACGACTTCGGCGGGCCTGGCGAGGACGAGGGCTGGACGAAGCCGTGAGGCTCGGGGCCCTGTGTCTCAGGGCTGTTTCTTCTTGCGGAGGACCTCGGCGGGGAGGTTGCGCCGGAAGGGGCGCAGGAGGGCCGCGACGACGGGCGCGACGGGGATGGGCAGGGCGACGAGGATGAGGATGAAGAGGAGACGGAAGGCGCGACGGATGTATCGCGCGAGCGCGCGCAGGAAGGCGAGCGCCCGGGAGAGGAACCGGGACATGGGTGCTCCTGGGACTGAGGGGACTGCCGGAAGGCGGAGGCGTTCCGGGAGGGCTCAGTGGAGGAGCGACCTGTGGAGCAGGAAGAGGCGCCGGGTGGGGCCTGGGGGATGCCTCTGGACGCGACCGTGGACCTGTCTCTT
>NZ_JABUMQ010000116.1:0-29742 GCF_013336645.1 Myxococcus sp. CA039A
GGGGAGCGGGTGTCTATCGACCTGCCCCCGGTGATTCCGGGGCCCGCCGCCCGGGCGTGGGGGCGGGCGTGTTATGGAAAGTTCGTGCAGAAGATTGGCTATCTCATCCCTGAGTTTCCCGGACAGACCCACATCTTTTTCTGGCGTGAGCTTCAGGCGCTGCCGGGCAAGGGCGTGACGCCGGAGCTGGTATCCACCCGTCCTCCGCCCGCGCGCATCATTTCGCACAGTTGGGCGCAGGAGGCGATGGCTCGCACCGAGTACCTCTCACCTCCGGGGGCCCTGGGCGTGGCCAAGGCGGCGGCGGAGGTGGCTCGCGCCATGCCCACGGGATGGGCCCGTTGTCTGGCGTCCATTGCTCGCGCGGAGGGCTTGGACGCGAAAGGGCGCGCGCAGCTCCTGGCCTTCGCCGTCATGGGTGGGCGCCTGGCGGCGCTGGCGCGTGAGCGCGGGTGGACGCACGTGCATGTGCATTCGTGTGCCAACGCGGCGCACGTGGCGCTGTTCGCGAACCTCCTGTCGGGGCTGACGTACAGCATGACGCTGCATGGTCCGCTGGACGACTACGGGCCGAACCAGAAGGAGAAGTGGCGCCACGCGAAGTTCGCCTTCGTCATCACGAAGAAGCTGCTGGGGGAAGTGAACCAGGAGCTGGCGGGGCACCTGCCTCCGCGCATCGAGCTGGCGCCCATGGGCGTGGAGCTGGGCAAGTTCAACCGCACGGTGCCGTACTCGGCGTGGACGGGCGAGGGCCCGCTGCGCATCTTCTCGTGTGGCCGTCTCAACCCGTGCAAGGGGCACGCGGACCTCATCGACGCGGTGGGCATGCTGCGCGCGAAGGGCATCGACGCGCGGCTCGCGATTGCAGGCGAGGACGAGGCGGGTGGCACCACGTACCGCAAGGTGCTGGAGGCGAAGCTCGCGGAGACGAAGCTGGGCGACGCGGTGACGCTGCTGGGCGCGGTGAGCGAGGACAAGGTGCGGGGCGAAATCGAGCGCTCGCACATCTTCGCGCTGGCGAGCCTCCAGGAGCCGCTGGGCGTGGCCATCATGGAGGCGATGGCCATGCGCGCGCCGGTGGTGGTGACGGGCGCGGGCGGCGTGAAGGAGCTGGTGGACGACGGCGTGGACGGGCTGCTCGTGCCGCCGCAGGAGCCTCGGATTCTCGCGGAGAAGCTGGAGCAGGTGGCGCGGGACCCGAAGGAAGCCGCGCGCCTGGGCGAGGCCGGCCGTCGCAAGGTGGAGACGCAGTTCAGCAGCGAGAGAAGCGCGGACATGCTCGCGCTGATGCTTCAGCGCGCGGTGGTGTAGTCCGCACGGCGAGGGGTGGCTCGGAGGGAAGGGCGGCATGCGGGCGCCCTCCACGAGCCGCGCCGTGGATCCACGGGGCCTTCGGCGCTTCGCCGCCCAGTCGCTCGGACCCTGGCCACGCGCCCGTCGACATGACGGGGGAGCGTGCCACCGCGTCCCTGGCTCCATACCTTTGAGACTGAACCGGTGGAATCCTCGTGTTTCGCCGTGAGGAGGGCGACCGGGCGTCCGGGCCCTGTGTCGTCAGGGGCTGGGCGGGCCGAGGTGTCGTGGGGGGCTGATCATCGGGGCCGCGCTGATTAAGCGAAGGGGACCTCGGGAGAGAAGGGAGGACCGGCCTTGGAAGGCACCGAGCAGCTCACCCCTCGCGCTCCCGTCCAGGTGGAGCCACAAAGCACCCGCATCCTCATCGTGGACGACCACGCATCGAACCTGCTCGCGCTGGAGGCCATCCTCGAGCCGATGGGACAACGGCTGGTGAAGGCGTCGTCGGGGAGGGAGGCACTGAGATGTCTCTTGCGCGAGGACTTCGCGCTCATCCTCCTGGATGTGCAGATGCCCGGCATGGATGGGTTCGAGACGGCCCGCATCATCCGGCAGCGAGAGCGCACCCGCTACACGCCCATCATCTTCCTCACCGCGCACGGGCGCGACGAGTCGAACCTGGTGCACGGCTATGCGGCGGGGGCGGCGGACTACGTCGTCAAGCCGTTCCATCCGGACGTGCTGCGCTGGAAGGCGGAGGCCTTCGTCGCGCTCCACCTGCGTCAGCGCGCCTTGCAGTTGCAGGAGGCGGCGCTGTGGGAGCGTGAGCGGCGGGTGCTGGAGCGACAGGGCGAGCAGCGGTTCCGCCGGGTGTTGGACTGCATGCCCCAGTTCGTCTGGGCGCTGCTGGCGGACGGCACCATCAGCTACGCCAACCGGGGATGGCTGGATTACGCGGGGCTGTCACCCGAGCAGGGTCGCCAGCGCGAGGAGAACCTGCGCTGCTTCCATCCGGAGGACGTGGGGCGCGTGCAGCTCACCTGGAATGCCTTGCAGCGCTCGGGGCGGCCGAAGGAGCAGGAGTACCGGCTGCGCCGCGCGACGGACGGAGAGTTCCGGTGGTTCCTCTGTCGCACGCTGCCGGAGCGGGACGAGGTGGGGCGGCTCGTCGGGTGGATATCGACGGCGACGGACATCGACGACGCGCGCCGCGCGGTGGAGTCCCTGCGGGCGACGAGCGAGGCGAAGGACATGTTCCTCACCATGGCGGCGCACGAGCTGCGCACGCCGCTCCAGGCCGCGCGCAGCTACGCGGACCTGGCGAAGGTGAAGGCGGCGGCGGAGCTGACGCCGAACGTGGACCGGGCGCTGGCGGGCATCCATCGCAGCGTGAGCCGCATGGCGCGGCTGGTGGAGAACCTGCTGGACGTGGGGCGCCTGCAGCGTGGAGAGCTGTGCCTGGAGGAGAGCGACGTGGACGTGGGCGTGCTGCTCCACGACGTGGCGAAGCACTTCGAGCCCCTGCCGGAAGGGTGGCGCATCGAGGTGTCTGCGCCGGAGGACCTGTCGCTGCGGGCGGACGGAGAGCGGTTGGACCAGGTGTTCAGCAACCTGGTGTCGAATGCGCTGCGCTATTCGCCGGACGGAGGGGCCATCCAACTGGTCGCGAGAGCGGAGCCCGGGTGGGTGCACGTCGAGGTGATGGACCATGGGCTGGGGATTCCCTCGGACCGGCTGGAGAGCATCTTCGAGCGCTTCGGTCGCGCGCACGGCGTGGCCTACGGCGGGTTGGGCCTGGGGCTGGCCATCGCCCGAGGCATCGTCGAGCGCCACGGAGGACGCATCTGGGCGGAGTCGGCGGGCCGCGCGGGCGAGGGCAGCTCCCTCCACATCCTGCTGCCGAGGTCCTTGAGTTGATGCCCTCGCGCTGAGCGAGTCCTGCCCCCGCGAAATGTCGGAGCGCATTGGTATGGGTGAAGACCACTCAGGTGGTTTGGCGCCCCATGCCGGAGGGCTGCGATGGGTCGTGGTAGGGCATTGGTATGGTGGTTGTTGTTGCTCGGGGTGACGGGTTGCTCGTCGACCCGGGTGGTCCGTCTGGACACGGGCACGGGCTCGCCTCGGGTCCACACTCCGCGAGAGGACGAAGACGCGGCTCCGGTGGAGCTGGATGAGGACGCCTTCGAGGAGGCGGTGGCGAAGCTCGCGCGGGACGTGAGGCCCTTCGAGCATCCCTTGAGGGACGCGCGACAGCGCTTCGGCGTACCGGAGCGTGGCGGGGTGTATCTGTATGAAGGGCGCAGGCTCGTCCCGGTGGGGGACGGGGGTGATGCGTCAGCGCCCCAGTTGCTGGAGTCGTACGCGGACGAGGTGCTGACGCGTGACTACGGCCGCTGGTGTGAGCGCGAGCATCAGGGCGGCGACTGTCTCCGGCTGCTGGAGGAGGGGCCGCTGTTGGGGAGCGATGGCAGGTACGCGCTGGCGCTGGCCATCGCGATGGAGGGGGTCTGGGAGGAGACGGACGAGGCGCTGGAGGGCCTGGCGAATCCACACGCGGTCCGGGCGACGCTGACGGCGTCGGTGGCGATGTACCTGCTCTTGTGGTCGCTGCCGGAGCCGTTGTCGAAGGGGTTGGCGTCGTTGCTGACGGCGACGGCGATTGCGTACCTGGGTGTGGACACGGTGTGGCGGGCGTTGGAGGCGTGGGTGGTGATGGTGCGGAGGGTGGATGCGGCGCGCACGTTCGAGGAACTCAGCGCGGCGGGTGAGGCGTACGGGGACGTGCTGGGAGAGAACGCGGCGCGAGTCTTCGTGATGCTGGCGACCGCGGCGGTGGGGAGCACGGCGGGGCTGGCGGTGACGGGCGTGGGGCTGCCGGGCTCGGAGCAGGCCGCGTTGGCCGTCGAGGGGCAGGCGGGCTTCGCCTTCAGCGCGCTGCGGAGCGTGGAGTCGGTGGCGTTGACGGCGGAGGGCTTCACCGTCGAGCTGGCGCCCACCGCGCTGATGACGGGGCGCGACGCGCGGAAGCGGTAGGACCGCCACGGGTCGAGGACGTTCAACCTGGAGGGGATACGGGTTCCTGTCCGAACCCGTGAAGGACTCGTCACGGCTCGTGCGCGCGGGTTCACACTCGTGCTCGCGGGTGTCCTCCAGCGGGCGTTTGAGGTTTCCACGCCTCGGGCGCCGTGCTTGAACGCGTCCCCAGTGCGAGGCCGGCATCCGGCCCGCGCGCGAAGGGAGGCGAGCCGTGGCCCCCGAGTCGGACCCCATCCACGAGGACGAGCTGCGCGACGCGTGGCCCGTGCTCGCACCTCGAGACCGGGTGGAGGGCTTCCGGCTTTTGCCGCCGTCGAGCGCGGACGACTTCTTCCTCTCCCTCTCCTCGAATGACCAGGCGGGGCTCCTCCAGGCCCTCACCCCGAGCGAGCGGCGCATCTGGATGCGCGTGCTCCCCCCGGACGACGCCGCGGACGTCATCCAGAGCCTCCCCGTCGAGGAACACGCCGCCTGTCTCGCCCTGCTGGATGACACCTCCCGCCGCGAGGTGCAGGTGCTCCTGGCCTACGCCGAGGACGCCGCGGGCGGCCTGATGAACCCGCGCTTCGTGCGCGTGCGGCCGGAGATGAGCATCGACGAGGCGCTCGGCTACCTGCGCCGGCAGGCCCGCGAGCAGGTGGAGACTGTCTACTCCGCCTACGTCCTGGACTCCGAGCAGCACCTGCTGGGCGTGGTCTCCCTGCGCCAGCTCTTCCAGGCCGCGCCCGGGAAGACGGTGCGCGATGTCATGCGGACCGAGCCCGTCACCGTGCGGGAGGACACCCACCAGGAAGGCGTCAGCCGCCTGTTCGCGGAGCACGGCCTGTCGGCCATCCCCGTGGTGGACGCGCAAGGCCGCATGCGGGGCATCGTCACCGTGGACGACATCGTCAGCGTCGTCCAGGAGGAGGCCACCGAGGACATCCAGAAGGTCGGCGGAATGGAGGCGCTCGACGCGCCCTACTTCGACGTGGGCTTCTTCGCCATGGTGCGAAAGCGCGCCGGCTGGCTGCTGGTGCTCTTCGTGTCGGAGATGCTCACCGCCACCGCCATGTCCCGCTACCAGGACGAAATCGCGCGCGCCGTGGTGCTCAGCCTCTTCGTGCCGCTCATCATCTCCTCGGGGGGCAACTCGGGCAGTCAGGCCACCACGCTCATCATCCGCGCGCTCGCGCTGACGGACGTGCGCCTGCGCGACTGGTGGCGCGTGCTGCGGCGGGAGCTGCTGTCGGGCCTGGTGCTGGGCGTGGTGCTCGGCACGGTGGGCCTGGCGCGCATCCTGCTCTGGCAGCACCTGTTCCACAGCTACGGCGAGCACGCGTCGCGGGTGGCGCTGACGGTGGGCCTGTCGGTGCTGGGCGTGGTGACGTGGGGGACGCTGTCCGGGGCGATGCTGCCGTTCGTGTTGAGGCGGCTCGGCTTCGACCCGGCGAGCGCGTCCGCGCCCTTCGTCGCCACGCTGGTGGACGTCAGCGGACTGGTCATCTACTTCACCACCGCGGAGCTGCTCCTGCGCGGCACGCTGCTGTAGCCCTTCAGCTCCGCTTCGCCATCGCCGGGTCATCCGCGTTGACGTAGACGATGGCGCCTGGAGGCGGCTCGGGGAGCAGGGGCGCGGTGGGCACCAGCGCGCTGTTCGGCATGGGCCACGCGCCGGTGGCCACGGCGAGCTTCCCGGACGTCACCACGCACAGCGAGGTGATGAACGTGCAGATGTACGAGATGATGCCCATGTCTCCGAACACCTGATTGATGTAGCAGACGATGGCGCCGACGATGACCATGGCTGCGGCGCGGTGCTCGGAGACGTGCGAGCGATGGTAGGAGCGCACCGCGAGATAGAGGGTGACGACCAGGTACATCCACACGCCCGTGTAGCCAACCATTCCACCGAACGCGAACAACCCCAGCAGGGAGTTGTGCGGGTGGTAGCGGTACTGGGGGAACACGAAGGCGATGTTGGGCAGCGGAATCGGCTCCAGGAACTCGTGGCCGTAGCCGGTGCCGAGCAGCGGGAACTGGGTCCACGTCGCGATGACGTCCAGGTTCTCGATGTCGCGATAGTCCAGGTTGCCTTCGCCACCCTCACCGTCGATGAGTGAGCGGACCTTGTGCACGGGCGCGAAGGCGCCGCCGCGCGCGTTCCACCCCACCGCGAAGTAGACGACCAGCAGCGGGGCCAGCAGCACCATGCCCCGGCTGAAGGTGCGCTTGATTGCGGGCCATGGGGTGATGAGGTAGCCGGCCAGGAGGCAGCCCACGAAGCTGACGTAGGCGAGCCGGCGGTCGTTGTACATCATGCCCATGAAGATGCAGAACATGAGGAGCAGCCCGCGCAGCGCGTGAGCGCCCTTGGGCTTCTCCAGGAAGCGCATTGTCGCCACCAGCAGCGCGAAGTTGAACGTCATCGAGTCCGAGTGACACGTGGTGTACTCGACGAAGACGCCCATGGAGGGCACGACGATGGCGCCGAAGTAGACGCTGATGGCGGCCTTGGTCAGCCCCGCGGCGATGACGGTGCGCGCGAAGATGGGCCAGTCCTCCGGCCCGCGCATCGCATAGTGATACATCGCGACGATGAACGGCATCATCGCGGCCTGGTGCCACTGCCACAGCGAGTTCTTGATGTCCCCGCCGCGCATGACGCCGCGCACCTCCATGAAGAGGATGGCGATGAGGGACAGCGTCACCACGGCGATGAGCGGCCGGGGCATGGGCAGCGCGGGTGGGTCGATTTTCGACCGAGTCACCCGCCGGTACATGGCCAGCCCCAGCAGGCCGAGGATGAGCACGTCGACCAGGGGGAAGCGCAGCGCTCCAATCTTGGTGATGTAGCTGAGCTGGGCGAAGAGCAGCTCACCCAGGGGGTGGAGCGGCGAGGGCCAGAAGCCGGACTGGGGGCGCTCGGGGACGTAGTCCACGGCGAGGACCAGGTAGGTGACGGCCATGACGGGGTAGCGGACGGGGACCTTCACCACCAGCCACAGGACGGCGGCCACCAGGACTGGGGCCAAAGCGACCACAGGGTGCAGCAGGGCCCCGCCCACGGTGGCGAGCACCAGGGTGCCGAGCAGCGCCACGAAGCGCAGGTAGGAAGGCCGGTCCGGGTCGTACGTCACGACGCGGGGGAGGCTACATCTGGAGGGCCGGTTGGGATAGATGAAGGCACACGTATGCCTGCTCCCAGACCACGCGTCCTTCTGATTGCCGAGCTGTGCAACCCTGACTGGGTGAGTGTCCCGCTGGAAGGCTGGTCGCTCTACCGTGCGCTGGCCGAGGTGGCGGACGTGCACCTCGTCACGCATGTGCGCAACCGGGAGAACATCCTGAAGCAGGGGGTGCTGGAGGGCGCTGGATTCACGGCGCTGGACTCCACGCCGGTGGAGAAGCCGCTCGACAAGGTGGGGCAGCTCCTGCGGGGCACGGCGGGCGTGGGCTGGACGACGGCGACGGCGTTGAGCGTGCTGCCGTACTACTACTTCGAGGAGGTGCTGTGGCAGCGCTTTGGCGCGCGCATCAAGGCGAAGGAGTTCGACCTGGTGCACCGCTACACGCCCATCAGCCCGACGACGCCGAGCACGCTGGCGCGGCGGTGCAAGGCGGCGGGGGTGCCGTTCGTGATGGGGCCGCTCAACGGCGGGTTGCCGTGGCCCAAGGGTTTTGGTGGGGCGCGTCGGCGGGAGAAGGAGTGGCTGAGCTACGTGCGGGATGCGTACAAGCTGATGCCCTTCTACAAGTCCACGCGGGAGAGCGCGGCGGCCATCATCACCGGCTCGCGGGCGACGCGGGGGCAGGTGGCGGACACGTGGCAGGGCAAGACGGTGTACGTGCCGGAGAACGCCATCGACACGAAGCGCTTCGGCACGTCGAAGTCGGAGGGGCCGGTGGAGCTGCCCTTGCGAGTGGCCTTCGTGGGGCGCTTCGTGCCGTACAAGGGCATGGCCATGTTGATGGAGGCGGCGGCGCCGCTCATCCGTGAGGGCAAGGTGGTGCTGGAGTACATCGGCGATGGGCAGGAGATGCCGAACCTCAAGGCGCAGGCGGCGCGAGAGGGCATCGAGTCCGGGGTGACGTTCGCCGGGTGGGTGAAGCACCAGGAGTTGCAGGGGCGGCTGTCGAAGAACCACGTGTTCGGTTTCCCGAGCGTGCGCGAGTTCGGCGGCGCGGTGGTGTGCGAGGCGATGGCGTTGGGGTTGGTGCCCATCGTGATGGACTACGGCGGTCCGGGAGAAATCGTCAGTCCGGCGACGGGGTTCGCGGTGCCCATTGGAACGCCGGAGGAAATCGTGGCGCGGGTGCGCGAGGTGCTCACGAAGCTGGTGGCGGACCCGTCCGTCATCCGTCCCATGGGGGAGCGGGCGCGGGAGCGCATCTTCAAATACTTCACCTGGAAGGCGAAGGCGGAGCAGGTGCTGGAGGTGTACCGCTGGGTGATGGGTGAGCGCGAGAAGCCGGACTGGGGCATGCCCCTGGCGGACTGACGCGCGCCTCACTTCCTGGGCCTCCAGGCCCAGGCTCGAGGACTCCACGTGGCGTCCTCTTCTTCCAGGAGGATGGGGTCGAGGAAGCCGCGCACCGCAGCGAGGAGCGCGTCGAGGGTCTTCCAGGGCAGGCCATCCTGCTCGGCCATGGCGCGGTAGGGCCCGCTCCACTCGGCGGGAGGCGGTGGAAGGAAGAAGGGCAAGGGGTGTGTCTTTCGGAAGGTGAAGGTCCGAGAGAAGGCCGCGCGCAGAAGGTTCGCGTCGATGGCCCGCACCGTCCCGAGCAGCGCCAGGTCCGGCAGGTCCTTGACCCGGGTGTTGGGTCGAGCGCGCGGCAGGGTGTAGGCGTGGAGCTTCTCCGCGAGATGCGTCTCGAGAGGATAGAGGCGGAGCCGGGGTGGAGGGATGCCCGCGAAGCCCAGTGAGTCCTCCGCATCGAGGACATCGGGCTCACCGAGCAGCGGGTCCCCGAACGCCACGTCGACGCCGAAGGGGTGGCCGAACAGTTCTCGCTCGATGCGGCACTCGGCGCGGAAACGCCGTCCGTCATATCTCAGGCCCTCGGTCTGGATTTCAGGATGGTGGGTGTCGAGCCGAAGCTCGAAGCGCATGAAGTCGCCGAGGTCGAGCTGCCCTGAGTGCTGAAGGCGCGCGAGCAAATCCTTGGGGCTTCCCGTGAGGCGCAGGTCCACGTCGCGCGTCGTCCGTGCCCGCTCGAGCCGCAGCTCGAGGACCAGTCCGCCCTTCAGGGTGACAGCGTCTCCAAAGGCCTGGGTGGTGCGCGCGAGGAAGCGATGGAAGACGAGCAACTGGCGCCGACGGCTGAAGTCGTCCCCGTGTTTTGAGGTCTTCCTCAGCCGTTGCTCAAGAGCATTCTTGAAGGCGCCGCCCGTCAGGTAGCGGCGAGTGCTCATCTCTTCCGGCGTCCTGTTGGTGGCGTAGCGGCCTGGATTCGCGCCACGTCGGACTTGCGGATGAGCCCCCGGGCAAGGGCCTGGGAGATGGCTTGATGCAGCAGCTCCGGTGAGAGCTGCGCGCTCGCGCAGTCCTGCAACGTGCGGAGCGGCGATGTGACGGGAATCGCGGCGGGCCGGGTGCGCTCGGCCTTGGAGATATCGGCGTGGTGGAGCACGACGCCTGGAGGGACGCGGAACCGGCGATGCTTCCAGTCCGCGGGCAAGGTCAGGTGGATGCGATTGGGCAGCACGTCGGAGAGCTGATGCAGGGACAGTGCCGTCTCGTGGGAGAAGACGCCCTGCTGCTCCGACCAGAGCCAGACGGTGACGAGCGCTTCATCCTGGGCGAGCGGGTAGTGCACCAGGCGGTACACCCCTCTCCGGACTCGGACGACCTTGCCGATGCGCACGTAGTGGACGAGGAGCTGGGGCGAATACCCCGCCTCCGCCGCCTGCTTCGTCGTGAACAGGCCCGCCTGCCCCAGCGCGAAGTCGAAGAGCCGATTCCAGTCCGGCGCCAGGGCGCGCTTGCGAGCCATGCACGAAACTAAAATGCCATTTGAGTTTCGTGCAAGGTCGGCCAGGAACCCGCACGAAACTAAAATGCCCTTTGAGTTTCGTGCGGAATGACCCGGGCCTCCGTGTCACTTCCGGGTCTGCTTCACGCTGACCGGAGCCGGCGGCGGCGGAGGCGGCAGCTCGAGCAGCTCCACCTTGACGCGCACGGTGCGGTTGGCGCGCAGCAGGATGTCCGAGCGCGAGTAGGTGTTGAAGTCGGGGTGCTCGAACCGCAGCGTGTATGTGCCCGCGGGCAGCATGGGCAGGCGGTAGCGGCCCTGCTCATCCGTCACCGCACCGCGCTCTCCCCTGAAGCTCGGCGAGGTCGCGATGACCGCCACGTCCGCGACGGGCTTGCGACTCTTCACGCCGATGATGGTGCCAATGAACACGCCGGGCGGAGGCGCGTGCTCGGGAGTCTCCGCCCGCGACAGCACTGGCACGGCGACCAGCAACACCAGCATGCACAGCGCATAGGGGGCGATGAGCTTCACCATGGAAACCTCGGTCAGACTCGCGAGTGAGGTGTCCATGTTCTCGACCTGGCCCGCGACAAGCCTCACGCCCGGCTCGTCGCTGCATCACGGTTTCAGCATGGCCGCCGGTGCCCATGCGCGCCCTGAGCCCGACGCTCTTCGCTTCAGCGCTTCGAGACGCTCGACATCGACGTCCGCGAGGGCTGCTCCTCCAGGCTTTCGCGCAGGAGCTGCTCGGGAGTCCCCGGTGCCAGCTCCGCCAGGGACTGGAAGCCCCGCGGCGGACCTTGGAGTCCCATGCTCACGCGACGCTCGCCCTCGTCGGCCTCCGCGACGGGCGCGCCCTGGGCCTCCCGCGTTGCCCATGACCCGCGCAGGCTGATGAGGGGCGCGTTGCGCAGGCTCATTACCTCGGTGAACTCCGGGACGTCGGAGATCCGCTCCATCTCGTCCCCCATGCGGATGCGCACCTCCGAGCCCGTGACGGCGATGCGCCGGAGGAACTCCTGGTCCACCTGAACCCCCGTTGTCATGGAACCCACGTCGACGGTCGGCGCGACACTCCCCGGCTCCAACGTCTCGATGGGCCCGGTGGCTCGCGCCGCATCCAGGGCGACCACGGGACGGTTCGGGCGCCGCCTCACCGTGGACGTGCGGCTCGCTTCACCTGCCTCCAAGCGGGGCGCCTTCTCCTCCTCGCCCACGCACCCCGTCAGCGACTCGTCCGTGCCAGGTCCCGTGTTCCGAGTGACGGTGACGCGGACGTCCTCGGCTTGAGCCCAGGCGGCCGGGGCCACCCACCACATGAGTCCACACAGCACCCCACGAAGGACGGACTTCATGCGGTCAACCTCGAAGCGTTGAGAGAACGCCATCATCCGGAAGCTCCTCGGGATGATCTCCCCGAGAGGCTCCTGACCTGGTCATGGTTTCGTCACGGAGGAGGACTCGGTGGGGTGGATCCACCCGGGGGCAGCCCGGCCCGACACCCGGGCGCAGCGTGTGAAAGCCGACCTTCCGTCCGGAGTGAATCCTCCGGGGTGCCCTGGACTCACTAGCCTTCCGTTCCATGCGCTTGCTCATCCAGGGGTTCATCCTGTCGCTGGTGCTGTCCGGGGTCTCCGCCGCCCATCCCCGCCCCGGCCCCGTCTGGGCCGAGAGCTCCATGGTGAAGATACGGCCCCAGACGCAGCCTCGGGTCGAACGGGAGGTGGAGCTGGTCGGCGCCCGGAACGAATACCTCTCCTTCCAGGTGGGCCTTCACGGAGGCACCTCGGGCCTGAGGGACGTCCGGGCCCGGCTGCCCGCCCTCTGGAACGGCCTGCGGCGCATCGACGGACCGGACATCCTCCTCTATCGCGAGGCCCTCCTGGACATCACCCGGCCCACCCCGCCGGACACGGAGCCGGGGCGCTGGCCGGACGGGTTGATTCCGGACGTGGACGAGGTCGTCGGTGAGCAGCGCTCGGCCTTCCCATTCGATGTCCCCGCCCGGGAGGCTCGGGGCCTCTGGGTGGATGTGCACGTGCCCGAGGATGCGCGCCCCGGGCGTTACCACGGCCTCGTCGAGGTGACGGGCCGGGGCTTGCGCGAGTACGTGAAGGTCCGAGTCACCGTGGTGGAGGCCACGCTGTCCAGCACGCCCTCCCTGCGCACGGCCTTCCTGCTGTGGCCGCCCCACGTCTGCCGCGCCTTCACCGGCGACCCGAGCTGTCCCGTGGACACGCAGGTGCGCCTGCTGAAGCAGTTCCACCAACTGGCGCTGTCCCACCGCTTCACCCTGGCGAGCGCGTTCCCCCGCCTCCCCGAGCAGCCCACCTGGGACCTGCCCGACTACGACACCTTCGACGCGCGCTGGGGCCCGTTCCTCGACGGCTCGGCGCCGAACCCGCTGCCTGGTGCGCGCATGACGAGCCTCCAGTACCTGGGGCCCGGCACCGCGCCGGATCTCGCGGAGTTCGAGCACGAGGCCCGCACCCGAGGCTGGCTGAGCCGCTCGTTCGACTACGTGGGCGACGAGCCGCCCTATGGCACGTCCTGGGAGGCCGTCACGGAGCGGGCCCGGCTCACGCGCGCCGCCGCGCCGGACCTGCGCACGTTCCTCACCACCACGGTGACGGAGACCGAGGCGCATGGACTCATCGAGGACATCGACATCCTCAGCGTCCTGGTGAACTTCATCGACGGGACGCAGCCCCCGTACGAGGGCAACCAGCGGCCGAAGTACGACGCCTTCCTCGCCAGGCCGAACCGTGAACTATGGCTGTATCAGAGTTGCATGAGCCACGGCTGTGTGGAGGGTGAGCCGCCGCCGCCGGAGAACCAGCCGGGGCAGGGCTGGCCCTCGTACATGGTGGACCGCTCGGCGGCGAAGGCGAGGGGCATGCAGTGGCTGACCTTCCGCATGGGCGCCACCGGTGAGCTGTACTACCAGACGGTGGGCCTGCTCTCCACGGCGTGGACCACTCAGTTCCGCTTCAACGGCAACGGGGACGGCACGCTCTTCTATCCGGGGCTGACATCGGTCATCGGAGGCACCACGGAGGTGCCGCTGCCCTCCATCCGGTTGAAGCTCATCCGCCAGGGCCTCCAGGATTACGAGTGGCTCCAGCGGGTGAGTGACGCGGGCGACCCTGGGTTCGCGATGCAGGTCGCCGAGCAGCTCATCCCCCACGCGTGGGCGGTGCCCGACGACGGGGCGCTGTTCGAGCGCGCCCGCCTCAGGCTCATCCGTCGCTACCTGGAGCTGCGCGCACGGGAGCGCTAGTTAGAGCACCGAGGGCGCCTGGTCGTAGTCCATGCTCTTCAAGGGGGCGAGTGACTCGAAGCGGTCCTGCCGCTGGTCGAGCGCCGCCGCCTTGCGGATGAGGTCCCCCAGCTCGCTCACGTCCTGACGGTCCTTCAGGCCCACGCCCCGCCACAGCTCCAGGAGCGAGGCGTACGTCAGCGGGCGCGTCCAGTAGGAGCCTCGGAGCTTCTCCGCGAAGGCCGCCGCCACGTAGGCCAGACGCGTCGTCGACTCGGCGGTGGCGAAGGAGGGCCGCAGCGCGGTGACGGGCAGCTTCATCTCCAGCTCCTTCGAGTCCCCACCCTCCGGCGCCTTGTAGCGGATGCGCAGCGTGCCCAGGTTCGAGGCGCCCTCACGCAGCTTCACCTCGTAGAGCGCGGTGACTGAGTGGCCCGCGCCCACCTCGCCCGCGTCCACGCGGTCATCGCGAAACTGCTGCTTCGTCAGCATCCGGTTCTCGTAGCCGAGCAACCGGTACAGGGAGACGTCCTTCGGGTCGAACTCCACCTGGAGCTTCACGTCCTTGGCCACCACCTGCAGTGTCCCGGTGAGGTTCTGCACGAAGATGCGGTGCGCTTCCTTCAGGCCATCCACGTAGGCGTAGTTGCCCTCGCCCACGTGGGACAGGCGCTCCATCAGCGCGTCGTTGTAGTTGCCCATGCCGAAGCCCACGGTGGACAGGGTGATGCCCCGCGCGGCGAAGCCCTTCACCTTGGCCCAGATGCCATCCGCGTCGGAGACGCCGACGTTGGCCACGCCGTCCGAGCAAAGGATGACGCGGTTGATGCCTCCCGGGATGAGGTGCTCGGAGGCGATTTGATAGCCCAGCTCCAGCCCCTCCTGCGCGTTGGTGGAGCCCTCGCTGTAGAGCCCGTCGATGGCTTCGAGCAGGCGGGCCTGCTGGGTCGCGCTCGTGGGCGCCAGCACCCGGCGAGCCTGGGAGCCGTAGACGACGATGGACACGAAGTCCCGCTCATCGAGCTCCTCCACCAGCATCCGCAGCGCGTGCTTCACCAGCCCGAGCCGGTTCTCCATGTTCATCGAACCGGAGACGTCGATGACGAAGACGAGGTGGCTCGGCTTGCGCTGTGCGTCGCTCACCTCGCGCGCCTTCACGCCGATGCGCACCACCTGGTAGCCCTTGCGCACGGGCGAGGGAAAGCCCTCCACGTGGACGCCGAACGGCGCGTCCTCCGCGTCCGCGTAGCCGTAGTCGAAGGTGTTGACGAACTCCTCCACGCGCACGGCCTGTTCGTCGGGGAGGGCCTGGCGCTCCAGGTACGCGCGAGTCAGCGTGTACGAGGCCGTGTCCGTGTCCACGGAGAAGGTGGAGAAGCGCTCCTCCTCCGTGTTCACCGTGGGGTTCACCCCGTGGCCCTTGAAGTACATGTCGAGGAACCGGGCGCCGTTCGGCGGGACGAGGGGCGCGGGCGGCGGGCTCGCTGGAGCGGGGAGGGCAACGGGCGTGGCCGCCGGAGGCGTGGGAGCGGAGGCGTGGCTGACGGACGTGCCCGGCGGTGGGCCGTTGACGCCGTAGGCGCGGCGGGACTCGACGAGGCCGGCGGGACCGATGCCGTAGCTGGTGTTGGGGATGTTGGGGGAGATGGGGCCGGGGTTCGCGACGGGGACTCCGTACTCCTCGTTGTTGCTCGTGCCCGCGAGGGACTCATGGGAGCGAGAGGGTCCACCCCGGCCTCCAGGCCGAGCGACGGCGATGCGCTTGATGAACTCCTGGTCCACGTTGACGCCCGCCGCCGTGCTTGCCACGTCGATGATTTGCCGTGTGCCAGGAGGTGGCGTGATGACGACCTCGATGCCTTCGCCGCGAGAGTTATCGGGAAGCAGGCTGGCGTCGGCGCGCTGGGTTCGCCCTGCCTGGACGCGGACCTGGTGCCGGATGCTGGGATAGAACTGCTTGCCCGCGAAGCGCAGTGTGTAGACGCCCGGTGGAAGCGTGGTCATCCGGTAGCTGCCCCAGGTGTCGGTCTTCGCCGACCAGGAGCCAGACTGCTGGAGCGAGGTCGCGGTCACCTCCACGTCGACGAGGGACTTGTGGCTGCGTGAGTCGATGACCGTGCCGATGAGGGTGCCCGTGGCCTTCCGTGCCAGCGCGGGCAGGGCGAACAGCAGCAACAGGCCACACAGCACACCGCGAATGACTGGCGTCATGACGTCCACCTCGGAGCTTGGAGAGGTGTCCATCGTCCGTGAGTCGCACCGCGTGAACCGCACGTGCGCCTCTTTGCTGAGTCATCGTTTCATCATGGGGCGCTCCACATGCTTCTCACGCGGCAAGGACCTGTCCCGGTGTCGTCCTTCCTCTTCACGAGTGGAGGCCGGGGATGCTCTGGTGCGGCGTCCTCTTGGGTCAGGAGCTTTCATGCGACGTGGTTCGCGGTCCTTCTCGGCGTTCGTCGTCGTCCTTGTCGGGCTGCTCGCGGCGGGGCCCGCGGCGGCACAGGGCTCGCTTCGTGAGCGCATCGACGCGTTCGTTCGCGCGGAGCAGAAGCGTCAGGGCGTGGTGGGGCTCGCGGTGGGCGTCGTGCAGCATGGGCGCGTCGTCCTGGCGAAGGGCTATGGCTCCGCCAACCTGGAGCACCGCGTCCCCGTGGGGACGGACACGCTGTTCCAGTCAGGCTCCGTGGGGAAGATGTTCACCACGATGGCGGTGATGGCCCAGGTGGAGGCCGGCAGGATTTCGCTGTCGGACTCCATCACGAAGTACTTCCCCGACGCTCCGGCCTCGTGGGCGCCCATCACCGTGCGCCACCTGTTGAATCACACCTCCGGCATCCAGGACCTGGAGGGCCAGCTCGACGAGCGCAAGGACTACACGGACGAGGAGTTCGCCCGGTTCATCTACGCGCTGCCCCTGGATTTCCCCGCGGGCGTGCGGTGGAGCTACAGCAACTCCGGCTATGTCCTTTTGGGGCTCCTGGTGAATCGCGTCGCGGGGACGCCCTACGGCGAAGTCCTCGCCACGAAGGTCTTCAAGCCCGCGGGGATGAAGACGGCGCGCGGCATCAGCGAGGCCGACGTCATTCCCAACCGCTCCTCCGGCTATCGACTGGTGGGCAGCGAGGTGAAGCACCAGACCTGGGTCTCCCAGTCCCTCAACACCACGGGAGATGGGTCGCTCTACTTCTCGTTGAAGGACATGCTGGCGTGGGACACCGCCGTGCAGCAGCGCTCCCTGCTGAGCGAGGAGAGCTGGCGCGAAATCCTGTCCCCCGCGCGGCTCAACAGCGGGGCCACACAGCCGTATGGGTTTGGGTGGCAGCTCCTGGAGCGCAACGGAAAGCCCCTGCATCAGCATGGCGGTGCATGGCAGGGCTTCCGCACCGTCTACTCCCGCTTCCTCGGGGACTCGCTGTCCATCATCGTACTGGCCAACACGAATCGAGCCAGCCCCGCGAGATTCGTCGAGGGCATCGCCGCCATCGTCAACCCCGCGCTCGCCGTGCCGAAGCTCGCGCCCATCGAGGACGGTGAGCCCCAGGTCACCGCCCAGCTCACGGAGTTGCTCGAGGATGTCCGGATGGGGACCGTGGACCGCACCCGCTTCGCGTATGCCCCGAAGTGGCTCGTCGACGAGGCGCTGCCGCACTTCCGCGAGCTGCTCGAGCGCCTTGGCGCCGCGGGGCCCCTGGTGCTGGCCCAGAGGGAGGTGGTGGGCGATGACCGCGTCTACACGTACCTGGTGCGCTTCGGCGCGGATACCCATGTCTACAGGGTGGCGCTCATCCCGGACGGCCGTGTGACGGTCCTCAGCGTGAGCGAGCGGCCGAACTAGCGCGACCCTTCACCGGAGCGAACGACTCGAAGTGGTCCTGGCGCAGGTGGCCCGAGGCCGCTTCGCGGAGGAGGTCACGCGGCTCGCTGACGTCCTCGGAGGTGCATGACGAAGGAGGCGAGTGCGGCTCGGTGGAGCGCCGCGCCGGGGGCTTCTGGGGACCTCGACGCTGGGGATGGGATGGAGCCGAAGCGTCATCGACATGCCGGGCATGGCGGGGGAGAAGTTGTACCGAGGGGGCGCGTGGCTGACGGGGGGCTCCTGCTTCACGGGCTCGGGCCTGGCCTCGGCCTCGGGCCAGCACTTGGACGCGCGGGAGTTGTTGCCCTGGCCCCGCACGACCGGCCGGACGACGTCGGTGCACTTGACGAACTCCTCGCTCATGTTGACGCACGTGTTCCGTGCGCCCGCATCGATGAGGGGTGGCTTGCCGATGACCTCCAACGGCTCATCGATGGGGACGAGCGGCAGCGCGATGTTGACGCGGCGGGTGCGGTTCGGTCGCAGCTGGACGTTGTCGCGCATGAAGGGCTGGTACGGCTCCTTCTGGAACACCAGGGTGTGCATGCCGGGCGAAAGCTCCAGGATGCGATAGGTGCCCTGGGCATCGGTGAGCACGGCGATTTCGCCCAGGAACGTGGGCGACGTCACCGTGACGACCACGCCGGCCAGGGGCTCGAGGCTCCGTGCGTCGATGACGGTGCCGACCAAGGCGCTGCTCTGGGCCAGCGCCTGCGAGGCGAAGAGCCCCAGCAGGCCACACAGCATCCGAGGAATGACAGCGTTCACGAGAGCCCACCCCTGCGTTTCGAAAGGTGGCCATCATCCAGAACGCCCGTGCCTCGCACCGCACGCGAGGCTCCAGGCTTCATCATGGTTTCGGCACGTCCTTCATTCGAGCCCGACGTCCTGGGGCCCCGAGGGTTCGTGGTCGAAGTCCATCGACTTCACCGGAGCGAACGACTCGAAGAGGTCCTGACGCTTGTCCAGTGAGGCCGCCCTTTGGATGAGGCCGCCCAGTTCGCTCACGTCCTCTCGTGCCTTCAGGGGGGCGCCCAGGCCCTCCCACAGCTCCACCAGGGCGCCGTACGTGAGCGCGCGCGTCCAGTAGGAACCCCGCAGCTTCTCCGCCAGGGCCGCCGCCACATAAGCCAGTCGTGCGGTGGGTGCCGCCGCCCCATAGCTGGCCTGGAGCGCACCGCGAGCCAGCTTCGTCTCCAGTTCCTTCGAGTCCCCACCCCCCGGCGCCTTGTAGCGGATGCGCAGCGTGCCCAGGCTCGGCGCGGGTTTGTTCAGCTTCACCTCGTAGAGCGCGGTGACGGAGTGGCCCGCGCCCACCTCACCCGCGTCCACGCGGTCATCGCGGAACTGCTCCTTGGACAGCATCCGGTTCTCGTAACCGAGCAGCCGGTAACGCGAGACGGCCTTCGGGTCGAACTCCACCTGAAGCTTCACGTCCTTGGCCACCACCTGGAGCGTCCCCGTGAGGTTCTTCACGAAGATGCGATGCGCTTCCTTCAGGCGGTCCACGTAGGCGTAGTTGCCCTCACCCACCTGGGCCAGCCGCTCCATGAGCACGTCGTTGTAGTGGCCCATGCCGAAGCCCACGGTGGACAGGGTGATGCCTTGCGCGGCGAAGTTCTTCACTCGCGACCAGATGCCGTCCGCGTCGGTGATGCCGTTGTTGGCCACTCCGTCCGAGCAGAGGATGACGCGGTTGGTGCCTCCTTCGAGGAGGTGCTCGGAGGCGATTCGATAGCCGAGCTCCATGCCGGCCTGTGCGTTGGTGGAGCCCTCACTGTGCAGCCCGTCGATGGCGGTGAGCAGGCGCTCCTTGTCTTCCGCGCTCGTGGGAGGCAGCACCTGCCGCGCCTCGGAGCCGTAGACGACGATGGAGACCCGGTCTCTCGCGTCCAGCTCGTTCACCAGCAACAGCAGGGCCCGCTTCACCAGCCCGAGCCGCTGGTCTCCCTGCATTGAACCGGAGACATCGATGACGAAGACGAGGTGGCTCGGCTTGCGCTGCGCGTCGCTCACCTCGCGCGCCTTCACACCGATGCGCACCACCTGGTAGCCCTTGCGCGCGGGGGAGGGAAAGCCCTCCACGTGGACGTTGAAGGGGGCATCGGCAGGGGCCGGGTAGGCATGGTCGAACGTGTTGACGAACTCCTCTACGCGCACGGCTCCCTCACTGGGGAGCACCGAGCGCTCCAGATATGCGCGCGCCAGGGTGTACGAGGCGGTGTCGGTGTCCACGGAGAAGGTGGAGAAGCGCTCGTCCTCCGTCTCCACCGTGGGGTTCACCCCGTACCCCTTGAAGTACATGTCGAAGTAGTGCGCGCGAGTCATCGGCTCGCCGCGCCGGAGTCTCCTGAGGGGCTGCCCCGACGGAAGGGGATGGAGCCGCAGCGTCATCGACATGCCGGGCATCGCGGGGGAGAGGTTGTACACAGGGGCCGCGCTCACGACGGTGAGCGCCTCCTCGATGGGCACGCCGTACTGGTCGCTCTCGGCACTCGGGGCCAGCTCGGCCAGGGATTCGAAGGACCGTGACGTGCCGCCCGAACCGGGAGCGGCGATGCGCCTGATGAACTGCTGGTCCACGTTGACGCCCGTGGGATAGCAGCCCTCGCAGATGGTCGGAGCGCCGCAAGTCTCCACCACCTCGCCGAGGGACTCGGGGAGCAGCTCGACGTTGACGCGGATGGTGCGGTTCAGCCGCAGTTGCACGTCGCTCCGCGCATAGAGCTTGTACTGCGCCTTCTCGTAGCGAAGGGTGTACACGCCGGGAGGGAGCTGGGGGATGCGGTATTCGCCCTGGGCGTCGGTGAGGACCGTCTGCTCGCCCTGGAGATTGGGCGACGCCGCGGTGATGACCACGTCGGGCATGGGCTGACGGCTCTGCGCATCGATGACCGTGCCGGTGATGGTGCTGCTCTGGGCCAGCACCTGCGAGGCAAACAGCGCCAGCAGTCCACACAGCATCCGAGGAATGACAGCGTTCACGAGGCCCACCCCTGCGTTTCGAGAGGTGGCCATCATCCAGAGGGCCCACGCCGCGCATCGCACGCGAGGCTCCAGGCTCCATCATGGTTTCCGCACGAAGCGGACGTCACGGGCCCCGGAGGGCCCGGCACATCAACGCATCAAGGGCGCTCGGCCTCGCGCGAGGTGCGCACCCACTCGCCGCGCTTCTCCGCGCCGGGGCCGCGCAACATCAGCCCCACCTTCCACACGACGTACACAGGCGCCCACGCCAGGTCCAACAGGCCGCGAGGCCCCACGCCGGACACCCACCAACCGCGCAGCACGTACGCACCCAGGCTCATCAGCCCGAAGCCCGCCAGCGCCGACGCCCACACCGCCGTGCCACCCGACAACCACACCAGCACCGACGCCGCCACCGCGCTGCCCACCGCCGCGAGCACCAACTGGCTCAAGGGCGGCACCAGCACGTCCATGGACAAGTCGAGCAGCAACCCACTGCGCTGCTTCAGCGCGTCCTTCAGGAGCGGCCAGCCGTGCAGCTTGCGCATCTGGCTGCGCCCACCCTCCCAGCGCTGGCGCTGCGAGCGGCTCTGCTTCTCCGCGGAGACCATCTCCCCCTGCACCTCCGCCTCCCAGGCGTAGTGCACGCGGTGGCCCTTGCGGCCCAGGCGGATGCCGTACTCCAAATCCTCCACCACGCTGAAGGCGTCGTGCGGCACCTCGCGCAGCACCGCGTGCGTGAAGCACATGCCGTTGCCGCGCAGGCCGCAGGAGACGCCCATCGCCTCGCGCCCCGACGAGCGCACCTTGTGGAACATGCCCAACGCAATCGTCATCAGCCGCGTGCGCCACGACGCCGTCGGGTTCATCACCCCGTAGTGCGCCTGCGCCGCGTGCGCGCCGTCCGCGAGCCGCCGCGCGTACGCATGCAGCAGGTTGGGGGACACCACCGTGTCCGCGTCCACCACGACGACGGCGTCAGCGAAGCCGTCCTTCTGGCTGAACTCGAAGGCGTACGCGAGCGCATAGCCCTTGCCGCGCTTCTCCGTGTCGTGCCGCTCCAGCACCGTTGCGCCCGCCTCGCGCGCCTTCTCGGCCGTGGCGTCCGAGCAGTTGTCCGCCACGACGAGGATGCGCCGCAGCGACGCGGGGTAGTCCACCGCGGACAGGTTCGCCACCGTGCGGGCGATGCCCAGCTCCTCGTTGTGCGAGGGAATCACCACGTCGAACTTGCGCGTGGGCGCGGGAGGCACCGGCGCCGCGCGCCGCCACGACAGCAGCGTCAGGAGCAGCAGGTAGCCGCACGCCACCACCACCGGCAACAGCGCCACGCACAGCGCCAGGTCCACCCAGGTCCACACCGTCACGAGACTCTCCCCCGAGCGCGCGTCAGCGCCGCTCCAGCTCCGCCAGCACCGGGAGCTTCAGGATTCGCTCCACCTGCCACTTCTCCAGGATGCGCCGACGGATGATGTCCAGCGCCACCGCCGCGAAGATGCCCATGGCGATGCCACCCACCACGCCCGCGGCGAGGATGAGCTGCACCTTCGGCTTGGACGGCTTCTCCGGAAACTGCGGCGGCGCCAGCACGCTGAAGCGGTGCTTCATCGACGCGCGCGAAATCTCCAGCTCCGTCTTCGCCTGGTCCAGTCGCCGCATCTTCTCCTGATGCCGCATCACCAGCATGCGCACCCGGTCCGCCGCCACCGACACCTCCGGGTTGTCCGCCGTCGTCGGCCCGCCGAACGCCGCCGCGCCCAACAGCGGCCCCGTCGTCCCCTGCTCCAGCTCGCCCGGGTCTCCGCCGTTGCGCATGTACTCGTTGATGAGCTCGTTGAGCTCCGAGCGCAGCGCCACCAACTGCGGCGAGTCCTCCGTCAGCGCGATGATGCGCTGCTCCAGGTCCGTGATGAGCGGGTGCTGCGGCGAGTAGATGACGCGCTGCTCGGCCAACTGGTTGCGCAGCTCCGTCAGCCGCCGTGCGCGGAACTCCTCCACGTCGGAGATGGCCCGGCGCTTGGTCTGCACCATGAACCGCATCTGCGCGAGCAGGTGGTTGGTGTTGATGCCCAGCCCCGCCTGCGCCTGCGCGTTCCGGCCTCCGCGCGTCGCGGCCTTGGCCTCGTCGCGCTTGCGCTTCGTCTCCACGCGCTTCACGGTGGCGTCCAGCGCGGCGATGGCCTGTTTGATTCCCTCGCCCTCGTCAATCACCTGCTTGTCGAGGATGGTGATGGCCTCCGACACCGCACCCATCTCCGCCGCCTGCCGCATCTCCAGGAAGTTCTTCTGCGCCGCTTCCACGATGTTGAGCGCCAGCTGCGGGTCGCTCCAGTCCACGCCGATGGTGACGGTGCCCGTGCCACCCTCCACCATGACGAGCATGGCCTGCTCCAGCATGGCGGTGAGCGCATCGCGCTTGTCGTCGTCCGACATGGGCGGCGGCGGCTTGCGCAGCAGCGTCTCCTTCAGCTTGCTCATGGGCGAGCGCTGCAGCTCCCAGTACTCCACCAGCTTCGCGTCCCGGACGATGGCCTTGATGTTGTCCGTCTTCATCACCATCTCCCACGCCGCGCGCGTGGGCTGGTCCGCGTCCACCGGAATGGAGCGGCCCGGGTTCGCCAGCGAGGCGATGATGAAGTTGCGTTGCGTCAGCATCCGCGTTTCGACGTGGTACTTGCGCGGCATGATTTTGCTGACGCCCGCCGCCAGCCCCGACACCGCGACCATCACCAGCAGCGCCAGGAACCAGTGCCGCAGCACCGCGTTCTTCACATAGAAGACCGCGTCAATCGCGAAGCCCCAGTCGATGAGGTCCGACGGCGCATTCGTCTCCGCCCGCTCCGGCGTGTACGCCGGTCGGGGAGGGACGGCCTGTGGACCCCGCGGCCCGGGGGCCGGCATCGTCACGACGTCCTCCTCGCCGCGGCGCTCTTCAGGAGCTGGCCCACCCGACGGGAGAACTCATCCTGCGTGAAGGGCTTGCCCAGGTAGCCGTTGGCTCCCGCCTCCTCGGCGTGGGCCTTGTCCTCCGGCAAGTCGCGCGCGCTCACCACCAGCACCGGCACGTCCGCCATGCCCACGGTGCGGCGGATGTGCTCGCACAAGTCGTAGCCGGAGATATCCGGCAGCGTCAGGTCCAGACACACGAGGTCCGGACGCGCCGCTCCCGCCAGGTGCTTGAGCGCGGCCTGGCCATTGGGCAGCTCCACCACGTCCTTGAATCCCATGGCACGCAGGTAGTCGCCCAGCATCTTCCGAAAGAAGGGCGCGTCCTCCACCAGGAGAACCGTGTGCATTTGGGGCTCCATCCGTCGTCAGCCTTTCTTCTCAGTCGCGCTCAGTGGAAGCCGAGCCGTGGCACCCAGACGATGACGCCGTAGGTGTATGCCGCGTTGAAGAGGATCACCCACAGGATGGCCTTCTTCAGTCCCCTCATCGGATTCTCATCCCTCGCCGCCATCGCGGGGAGGGTGATGGTGAGGATGAGGACGGACATCAGGATGAGCTTCGCCATGGGCCTTGAACTCAGAGGATACCAGTTTGACGAAGCGACAGGCCCAACGCCGCCGCCCACTGGAAGCGGGCCGCCGGCAACTCGGGCGAGCGGCTCCACGTCCCGCGTGTGTCGGCATCCACCGACATCCAACTGTTGAGAATCCAGGATGCCGTCACCCCGCCGGACACCAGCCGGTCGCCTGTCGCGCCGCCCACCGCGAAGGCGGTGCCGCCCGTGGTGGCCACGCGCACGCGAGGCCCCAGCGCCCACGTCCCCGTCACGGTGAGGTCCGCTCGAGGGTAGACGCGCGCCGTCAGCCGGTCCGTGAAGGGAGACACTCGCAGCCCCAACCTTCCGTCGAAGTCCGCGGTGCGAGAGGGAATCCGGTGGCCCACCGCGAGGGTGAGGTTGGGCAACAGCTCCGTGCGGGGCCCTGCGTCCGCGCCTTCCTCGCCGGGGTCCGGGTCGACTCCCGTCGCGGTGAGGGAGCGGACGATGCTGGCCCCGGCGCCGGCCTCGACTGAAGTCCTTCGCGTCATCCGCCGCGTCCAGCTCTCCGTCAGCGTCACGACGGTGTTGTTGGCGCCGGTGGAGAAGCGCGCGTGCGTGACGGCGGCGGATGTCGTCAGCGCGCTGAGCGAGGACAGCGCGTGGCTCAGCGACGTGTCCAGGCGCGGGCCGTACTGGAGGGGGACGGCTTCCCGGGCCGGGCCGTCCAGGCCGCCGCTGACGGAGAAGCCGGTGGTGGCGGACAACTGCCAGCGCCGTCCCAGCCAGCTCGTCTCGCCGGTGAGCGAGGTGGCGGACGACACGAAGTGGACGGTGTCCGTCTCCGGGAGCGGCTGGAGCGGACCGCCGCCCACGGGCGGGCGCAGCGGGCCGTCCGGGTCTATCGGGTCCGGGTCGAAGTCCGGCAGCGCGTCCGTGGTGAGCAGGTTGACGCTGCCCACCACCAGCTCCTCGCTCAGCCGGAAGGAAAGGCCGCGCTCGGGACGCCAGAGGGCGGCGAAGCGGCCCACGTGCTGCACTTCGGTGCGCGCCTGGGCGGTGACTTCGCGCAGGCTGATGCGCGGGGCGTAGTCCAGTTGGAGGGTGGTGTTCCCCTCGCGCCGCTCCAGGCCCAATATCGGCGTGAAGTCGGTGTCACCGGCGACGGAGGGCGCGTCCTCGGCGGGGTCCTCGTTGGAGCGCACGCGCGAGTCCACCCGCACCGACGCGGTGTAGGTGATGGCGGTGGAGGAGACCTCCAGCCACATCGCGGTGAGCGCCGCCCCCAGCACTGCTCACTCCACCACCACCACGTCACCAGGGCGCAGGCGGAAAGTCGGCGCGCGCCCCTCGGCGTGGATGAGGTCCTGGTAGCGGAAGCGGATGCGCAGCGGGCCCTGTCCGTCCTCGTGACGCATGACGAAGATGCGGTCCTGGTGCGCGTACTCGGTGAAGCCGCCCGCGCCGGCCAGGGCCTGCAGGAGGCTTGCGCCCACGTCGATTTCCAGCGGGCCAATGCGGTTGACCTCGCCCACCATGGTCACCTTGATGGGGCGCGCCATCTCCAGCGCCACGGTGACGACGGGGTGGTTGATGTAGTCCTTCAGCCGCGTCTGGATTTGCTGCGACAGCATGGCGGGGCTGTGGCCCGCGGCCTCCACGTCGTCCAGGAACAGCAGGCTGATGCGCCCGTCGTCGCGCACGCGCGCCTGCGTGGTGAGCGACTCCTGGTTCCACACGCGGATGTTGAGCAAGTCGCCCGCGGCGATGCGGTAGCTGGCGTCGGGCGGAGGCGGCTTCTCCTGGTACTCGTCCACCCAGGTGTACTTGCCCAGCCCGCTGCACGCGGAGGCCACGACGAGCAGCACGGCGCACGCGAGGACGCGCGGCGGGAGGTGGAGCGCGGGGCGATGGGTGCGGGGCGAGGACGACATGGGCTCTGACGGTTTCCTCTAGGGAGTGGGGGCGACGGCGATGACGGCCGGCTCCGGTTCAGGGGTGCCACGGCGGCGCGCGAGCTTCACCACGGCCAGGACTTCACCCGGCTTCACCGCGCCGAGCGCCAGGACTCCGAAGACATACAGCGTGGCCTCCACGCCCAGCCGGGGCCAGTCCTCCAGGGAGAGGAGCACCGTCCTGTCCAGCGCGACGATGGCCACGCAGACCACCGCCGTCTTGGCCACCCTGACGAGCAGCCGGCGGTCCACCGCGGAGCGGCCCATGCGGCCCAGCATGATGATGGTGATGACCACCTCCATCAGCAGGAGGGAAATCGCGGTGCCCGCCGCGCCGCCGCCGTCGCCGTAGGCCGCGTGCATGCGCGGCACCAGCATCAGGTTGAGCAGCGGGTTGAGCAGCAGGCTGCCGAAGATGCTGGTGCCCGTCACCCACCACTCGCGGTTCGTCATGGTGAGCCAGGCGCCGCACGTCATCGTCACGAAGGCGAGGACGAACAGGGGCGACTGGAGCCGCAACAGATTGACGGCCAGCGAGTAGTCCTTGCCGAGCAGCCCAATCCACAGGGGCGCGCCCATGACGATGAGCATCATCATGGGGACGGTGACGGCGAGCGTGCCCTCCAGCGCGCGGCGGGCGATGGCGCTGACTTCTTCTTCCGAGCGCGCGGCGGCGCGGGACATCAGCGGCAGGAGCACCCAGCCCATGACGGGGTTGAGGGCGAAGGTGACGTTGGAGATGCTCCACGCGGCGCTGTACCAGCCGACCTCCTCGTGGTTGCCGAGCATCCCCAGAATCATGATGTCCAGCCGCCCGTTGGTCGCGAGCGCCGCGGCGGTGAGGAAGTAGGGCAGGCCCGCCTTGAACACCCGCCATGTCGCGGGGAAGTCCACGCGGAACACCAGCCCCATGTGCTGGCGCGCCAGGTGCCAGCCCACCGCCAGCTTGATGGCCTCCGACGCGACGACGGGCACCGCGAGCCACGGCAGGGGCAGGCCCATGACGCCGACCGCGAACAGGCCGCCGCCCCACACCAGCTTGGTGACGACGTTGGAGATGGAGAGTCCGGCGACCTTGCCCTTGGCATGCAGCAGCGCCGCCATGGACGCGTTGCACATGACGAGCAACTGCGCGGCGCCGAAGACGTAGACGAGCGCGCGCATCTCCGGCGGGTCGTCCCGGTAGTTCATGACGAGCGCGAGCGCGCCCATCAACACGCCCGTGAGCACCAGCCGCACCAGCATGGAGGCGCCGAAGAAGTCGCTGGCGTGTTCGGGCCGGCGCGACACCTCCTTGCGGATGTACATCTCCAGGCCGAGATTGGTCGCGATGAAGAAGATGGCGGAGAAGCTGTCCGCCCAGTTGAAGCGCCCGAAGGCCTCCGGGGACAGGTAGTGCGTCAGCAGGGGACGGATGCCGAAGGCGATGGCATACGTCACCAGCAGCGAGCCGCCGAGCTGCAGGCCGTTGCGCACCGCGCCCATCGCCTCATGGGAGCGTTCACGCTCCTGGGCGTCATGCTGAGAGGATTCGCTGTGGGTCGTCACGGTGGGAGCGGGCGCTCCGGCAATTGGCCGGCCAGCCCGTGTGCATAGAAGACGAGCGGGAGCGGCGCGTCAATGCCGCCCCCGAGGAAGTCAGGCCGCCTGGAAGCCTAGCTGGCCCCGCGCCCCGTAATCACGACGGGCACCGTCTGGAGCAGCAGGCGCAGGTCGCTCGTGAGGGTCCAGTGGTCGATGTACTGCATGTCCAGGTACATCCACTCCTCGAACGAAATCTGGTTGCGGCCGGAGACCTGCCAGATGCAGGTGAGGCCCGGGCGCACCGACAACCGGCGGCGCTGCCACGTCTCGTATTTGGCCACCTCGTTGGGCACGGGCGGACGCGGGCCGACGATGCTCATCTCGCCGCGCAGCACGTTGATGAACTGGGGCAGCTCGTCGATGGAGAACTTGCGGATGAAGCGACCGATGCCGGTGATGCGCGGGTCGTTCTTCATCTTGAAGACAGGGCCGGTCTGCTCGTTCTGCGCGGCCAGCTTCTCCTTCAGCTCCTCCGCGTTCACCACCATGGAGCGGAACTTGAGCATGTAGAACGGCTTGCCGTTCTGCCCGACGCGGTACTGCTTGAAGAAGATGGGGCCCTTCGACGTGAGCTTCACCACGAGCGCCACGAAGCCCAGCAGCGGCAGCAGCATCCACAGCGCGACGGCGGACACGCAGATGTCGAACAGGCGCTTCATCGCCATCTGGTGCGGCTTGGGGCTCACCGCCGCGAAGTGCAGGAAGCCATCCGCCACCGCGCGGCTGTCCACCGGACGCGCGCGGTCCAGGCGGAAGCTGTGCGCGGGCAGCGCGAAGGGGACGCCGAATCGCTCGGCCAGCTTGATGGACGCCTGCATCGCCTCTCCCTGCTTGAGCGTGTTGCCGGCGATGTAGACTTCGTCCACGGCGGTGTTGCGCAGGATGTGCTCCAGGTCATCCACCGTGCCCAGCACCTTGGCGGGCAATTCACCGATGGAGCCCGTGTCGTCGTGGAAGCGCACGTAGCCAATGAGCTGACGACGGCCGCGGCGCGTCAGGTCCTCGCCGGAGTAGCGGCCCATGGCGCCCGTGCCGACGATGACCACCGTGTCCGTGGGGCGCTCCTGGGAGGCCACCGAACGGAAGACGAACAGCCGCAGGAGCAACGCCACGGGCCAGAAGAGGATGAGCAGCGGGGCAAGGCCGGGGACCTTCATCGTCTCCGGCAGCGCCAGGTGCACCACGGCCAGCACCGTGACAACGGCCAGCGTCGTCACCGACACGAGGGCCACGTGGTCCAGCTTGCTGCGCTCCGCGAAGCGCGAGTCGTACAGACACAGCGCGGTGCCGGTGATGATCCACACGATGAGGGACGCGACGACCAGCGCGGGCAACAGCCAGCCGGGCTGGGCCCACAGCAGCCCGTCCAGCCACGCCGAGGCCGTCAGCACCGCCGACATCAAGACCAGGTCTACGGTGAGGTTCAGCTTCGCCGCGAAGCCGGGCGCCAGCTTGGGCCCGGGAACCAGCTCTTCCGCCGCGCCCCCCACATTGCCCTGAGCGGATGCCGACCCAGGAGCACCGACCGCCGCACCAGTACTTGCGCTGCTCATCGTGTCCACCCCCCTCTACCCGCCCACTGAGTGTTCAGTTCCGGTAGAGGATGCCGTTGAGGCTGAAAATCTTCAAGTCGGAAAGAACTGCTTTTTGCCATGCTTGTGCGGCGCGTTGCAACCCCCCGCACTGTGAGTAAGACGTGACATGGTGTGAAATCTTTGGATCATCCGACTCTCGTCGCATCTCAGGGGGTCCCAGCGAACACCGGGAGTCGCCCCTTCGCTTCCCCGCGCGAAGGTGACGTCCCCCAACACATTGCATCTACGGTGCCGGTCTGACGCGAACGGTACGGAGCGCGTGGGTGGGATGGATGCATGGGGTCAGGGTCCAGGAGTTTCGCGAGGTTGCGCGGATTCCAGCCGTTCCGGGTGGGTGTGGACGTTGAAGCGCCCGTTCCGGACGAACGTCGCCAGCGTCACGTGGGAACGCAGCGCCAGGTCGATGGCCAACGTGCTGGCCGCGGAAACACCCGCAATGACTGGGATTCTGGCCATGACTGCTTTTTGGACGATTTCAAAGCTGACGCGTCCGCTGACGGCGAGCAGCACGGGCTGACGCGTCAGGGCGACGGGCGGCGTGGAGACTGCGCGCGGGGCCCTGGCCAGGACGAGGGCGCCCACGACCTTGTCGACGGCGTTGTGGCGGCCCACATCCTCGAAGGACGCCAGCAATTGGCCGTCGGCATCGAGCGCGGCGGCGGCGTGGACTCCCCCGGTCCGCGCGAAGTTGCGCTGCACGTCGCGCAGGCGCTCAGTGGCGCGGGCCACGACTTCTGGGGAAAGCCGGGGGC